>CAZKOF010000054.1:0-13033 GCA_964554335.1 uncultured Bacteroides sp. | reverse complement strand
CATTATTCTTATACTCATTTTGACGACGCTTCCTGATTGCACAATTAAAAATTTGGACAAAAAAATTTGGAGGGTAAAAATTTTTGCGTAACTTTGCGGTCGCAAAAGCAACCTGGCGGGATAGCTCAGTTGGTTAGAGCGTCGGATTCATAACCCGGAGGTCCCGAGTTCAATTCTCGGTCCCGCTACTCTGAAATGCGAAAAATAACGAGCCGGCGTTAGCCGACTCGTTGTTTTTTTACAACAAAACGTAGCCCCATACGTTAATTTTACATAATGAAAGACGCCGATACAACATTGAGCATATTCACAACACTACGCCAACTCCCGCTGCTAAAAGGGGCGTCGCAAGCCAAACTGGCCGAAATGGTCAGCCGCATGAAGCTGCACTTTTTCAAAGCTTCGGAAGGCGACGTCATAATTAGACCGGGACAGGCCTGCACATCTCTCGTTTACGTGCTATCCGGCAGCGTCAGACTGACAATGGCCGAAGACGGCGGGACATTCGAGATATCACAGACTCTTGAGTCTCCCCAACTCATCTCGCCCGATTGTCTTTTCGGCTACGATACAAGCTACCCATGTCGCGTCGAGGCAATGACACCGGCGTCATTTATGGAAATCAACAAGGAAGACTTCAGGCGTATGCTCGCAATGGACACGGTTTTCCTTTTCAACTACCTGAACTCGGTATGCACCGGAGCGCAACGCGGGCGCCACGGGCTGATGTCAATTGCCTGCGGCACAGCAACGGAGCGCCTGGCATATTGGGCCACCACCTTGACACAACCCGGGGCAACCTCAATTATAATCCGCTCGTTTGACAGGGAGCTCCATAACGTTCTCGGCATCAGTGCATCCGGGCTGCGGACGGCAGTTGACCGACTGGCGCCACGCGTTGCCATGCCTGACGCCCACACCCTGCAAATCACCGGCCGCGACTTCCTGCTGCAGTTGCTATAGAAAACTTTCAGCCTCAGCCGGGCGTTTTTCCGACATGAAGAAAAACGACATTCTCAAAATTTGGAGCGAATGCTTTCCGAGCGACTCTCCGCGTTGGCGCAGAATGTTTTTCGACGCCGTCTACGTCGACGACGAAGCGCTGACCCTCACCGACTCCGAATCCGGACTCACGGTCAGTTCGCTGCTATTGTTGTCTTACTCCATGACCTTTCATGGCGTCAATGCCGGCGTCAGCTACATATACGGAGCCGGCACTCTGAAAAAATTTCGTGCCAGAGGCTATATGTCAAGACTTATGCGCGCGGCCCTACAGGAAGCATCGGACCGCGGCGACACATTCGCGGCATTGATTCCCGCAAACGCCCCCCTGAGAAAGTACTATCGCCGTTTCGGATTTTCAACGACATTCTTTACCTTTCCCGAGCGCTACACCGCAGCCCACAATTTCACCTTCAACGGCAACTATATCGAACTGCCGGACGACGACGCACGGCTTTTCAGCGCATTCGAGCGCATGATGAACGCTCGACCCTGCTGCATACAACATTCCAGAGCCCAGTTTCTGACACTGATGGACGATGCTCGCCTCAGCGGCCATTCATTCATAGCCGTCGGCGACGCCTCAACGTGTGAACCCCTCGCCATGCTATGGGCCGAGCCCGAACCTGCATCATCAACCCTGAGGATAAAAGAGCTTCTTGCAGACTCAAACGACGCCGCGCACGCCGTCCTATCGGCTCTTAAGCGTTACAATCCGAACTCGCCGCTGACACTGATGCGCCCGCCGTCGGACAGAACCATCGGCAGCAATTTCACCCCGGGCGGCATGGCCCGCGTAGTCAATGCCGAGCAGGCGCTGCGCACCGTTGCCGGCAATAATTCACAGACATCGCTGACCATAAGGCTAACCGACCCGATTCTTTCGGAGAACAACGGAATCTACACTCTTCGCGGCGGCACGTTGTCAATCAACAACATCCACTCACCCGCCCCGGCCATAGACCTTGACCTCACGCCCGAGGTTCTGACCGCCATGCTCTTCTCGTCCACCCCGATTGCCGAGATAACAGGACTTCCCTCCTGTCGCCCCCACATGTCGCTAATGCTCGACTAAGGCTCTATCTCTAAAAAAGCAAGACCCGCCGGAGTTCACACTCGGGCCGGGCCTCTCTACTACTATGATAATTAACTGTTTGAATGCGTAGAGTTATGATTTTGACCGGTTCGATTATTCGGCGAGGAAAACATTAATCTCTCCGGATTTCTTATTTACGAAGATTATGGAGTTGGCAAGAACTATTGCCATGTGCGAACCCAGATCTTCAGCTCCGGCAATGCGTTCTATTTCGATTGATTTGAGCGGACCGTTACCCCGGGCAAAAGTCAGGCGGTCGCCGTCGAAGTCCATATGATCGCTATCGAGTGCGAACATCATAAGCGCATGCATGTTGCGGTCGGTGCAAACGTCAGCGTCGGCAGAAAGGCAGTTATACTTATTGTAGAGGTTGTTGATGATGTCGATGGTAATCATTGTTCTGTATCGTTTTTGAGTTATTATTTCGTGTTGTTTGACTGGATAACACAAAAGATTTGAAGATAGTTGACCGCGTAACAGTTTTGTAACTCCCTTTTAACAATCGTGTAATTTGCGTGCAAAAAATATACTAAAACCGACCCCTCTTTCGTTATTTTCCCGTGAGAAAACGACTCGCCATAATATTACTGCTGACCACCACAACCCTCGGGGCCGGAGCCAAGCAACTCAACGACAAGTTGCTCAACCGCCCATATGCCGACCTGAAAGCCTGGCACCTTGGCTTTAGCGTCGGGCTCCACATGCAAGACCTTCAGTTCACCAACAACGGTCTGACCGAACAGGGACAGCAATGGTTTGCCGAGCAACCGGGATTCAGTCCCGGCTTCTGCGTCAACGGCATGATTGACTTCAGACTTCACACCCACTTCAACGTACGCTTCGCGCCGGGCATATGGTTCGGTAACAAGGTCGTGAATTTCCGCGACGCGCTGACCGGAACAACCATGCGGCAGAACATCAAGTCAACACTGCTCGTATTCCCGATAGACCTGAAAGTCTCGTCACTGCGCTACCGCAACGTGCGCCCCTACATCACGCTCGGGGTCATGCCGACCTGCGACGTCGGCAAACTCCGCTCCGACGAGCTGATCCACCTGAAAAGGTTCGACACCTTCCTGACCGTAGGACTGGGACTCGACACATACTTTCCTTACTTCAAATTCATCCCCGAAGTCAAGTTCTGCTTCGGTCTGGGCAACGTTCTAAACCCCAAGCGTCCGGACCTCGACGACACCCCCGACAAGATGATATACACCCGTTCGATCGATCGCGTGGTATCGCGTATGATAGTACTGACATTCTACTTTGAATAAGCTTCTCAAACATATCGCCATCATCATGCTGCCGGCCCTCGCCGCAGTATTCAGCGCGTCAGCCCAGACGGAGCCGAATCTGACACAATATTTCCAGGCGCCGTCGTTTATCAATCCCGCCGAAGCCGGCGCCACCGACCTGTTGCGTCTTCGCGCAGGAGCCCGCATGCAGTGGCTTGGAATCGACGGTGCGCCGCGCGATTTCATCGCCGCAGCCGATATCCCTTTCGCTCTCTTCGGTCGCCGTTTCGGCGGAGGCGTAACAATGTTTCAGGAGAACATCGGCCTATACAACACTTTCAGCATCAACGGCCAGCTCTCGGCTCGCCAAAAACTGGGCAAAGGCTACCTCACTCTCGGAGTGCAGTTCGGATACCTGACCCAGAAATTCAAAGGCTCGGAAGTCATGATTCCCGACGATGACGACTACCATGACAGCAACGACGAAGCAATTCCGACAATGGACGTCGAGGGTAACCACTTCGACATGGCCCTGGGCTTGGGATACACACACAAATGGTTCAGCGTCGGCGTCGCCTGCACCCATCTGCTCTCGCCCACCATCAAAATGGAGCGTGAAGGCCAGCAGGGAGCCGGAAGCTCCGACGAGCAATATTTCGAATTTAACTTCCGCCGCAATCTATATTTTATTGCATCGAGCAATATTCCGATAAAAAACACGTTATTTGAAGTGTTGCCCTCCGTGATGGTGCGATCGGACCTTCGGAGCGTTCAGGCCGACATAACAACCCGCGTCAGGTGGAAAAATTTTCTGGCTGCAGGTTTGGGATACCGGACTAACGACGCCGTATCGGTCATGATCGAAGGAGAGTTCAAAGGCATACGCCTGGGCTATAGCTATGACTACTCGACCTCCGCAATCATGCGCGCAAGTTCGGGAAGTCATGAAGTTTGGCTCGGCTATAGCCTGAAGCTCAACTTCGGCGAGAAAAACCGCAACAAGCACAAGAGCATACGCGTCATGTAAAAAACCAGCCCTACAAAGCTGAAGTTTAAAAGTTTATAAGCTTAAAAGTTTACATATGAAGAAACTTATTTTAATGATAGCGGCCATCGCGGCCATCACATTGGGACTGAGCTCCTGCGCCGGTTCAACGGCCGGCAGTGCCGGCGGCGAAGTCACCGGAGTCAGCTCCGGAGCCTGGAGCGAACCGACGCCCTACGGCATGGTGCTGATAGAGCGCGGTTCGATTCTCAGCGGCGTCAGCAAGCCCGACTCCCTGCGCGGCATCGCAGCCGACTCGCGCCCGATTTCGGTAGAATCCTTCTGGATGGACGAGACGGAAATCACCAATGCCAAATACAAGCAATTCGTCTACTGGGTGCGCGACTCGATTATCCGCGAACGCCTGGCCGACCCCGCATATGGCGGCAACGAAGAATTCCGCATCGAGGAAGATAAGGAGGGCAATCCCATCGGCCCGTTCCTGAACTGGAACAAGGCAATTCCCTGGAAAAACCCCAACGAAGACGAACAACGCGCAATCGAGAGCGTTTTCCGCATCAATCCCATCACGGGAGCCAAAGAGCTTGACCACACCCAGCTCAACTACCGCTACGAGACCTATAACCACACCGAGGCCGCCAAGCGCCGCAACCGCCTGGACCCGACCCGCCGCGAATATAACACCGACCGCCCCGTTCCCACCGACGTGCCCCAGATCAGCAAAGACACCGCCTTCGTCAACGACGAAGGCGTCATCGTGCGCCAAACTATCAACCGCGGCCTCACGGGCGACTATGACTTCCTGAACACCTACATCGTCAACGTCTATCCCGACACGACGGCCTGGATTAACGACTTCGACAACGCCTATAACGAACCTTACACCCGCCTCTACTTCTCCAACGGACTCTACAACGACTACCCCGTTGTCGGCGTCAGCTGGGAGCAGGCAACGGCATTCGCCAACTGGCGCACCGACTTCCTGCGCCGTTCGCTGGGCAAGGAGGGCATCTACGTCGAGCCCTACCGTCTGCCGACGGAGCTGGAATGGGAATATGCCGCCCGCGCCGGCGAGGACGCCAACGTCTTCCCCTGGGAGGGCGACCTGCCGATAATGGAGGACAAAGGCTGCTTCTATGCCAACTTCAAACCCGCCGACGGCAACTACATGCGCGACGGCCACCTGATAACCTCGAAAGTCGGCACATATAACGCCAACGACTTCGGACTCTACGACATGGCCGGTAACGTCAGCGAATGGACCTCGACAGCCTACACCGAAAGCGTCGGCAAAATCCAGGCCGACATAAACCCGCAATATCGCTACGACGCCGCTAAGGAAGACCCCTACAAACTCAAACGCAAAATCGTGCGCGGCGGCTCCTGGAAAGACGTTGTCAGCGACATCCGCTCCGACATCCGCATGTGGGAATACCAAAACGAGCAACGCTCCTACATCGGGTTCCGCTGCGTGCGCACCCAAATCGGCACGGCCAAAGGCCAAAAATCACGCACCAATAAATAGTAATCAATTAGTAATTAGTAATTGGTAATTGGTAATTAGTAATTGATTGCTTATGAAAGGAGATAATGCGATAAAGACTAAAAGCCGGGCTTTCGCTATCAGGACTATTCGACTTTATCAATTTCTCACGGGTGAGAAAAAAGAATACGTAATGGCGAAACAGCTTTTGCGCTCCGGCACAAGCATTGGAGCCAATGTTGCAGAGGCAATGTTTGCTCAGACCCGAGCCGATTTTGCTATGAAACTCAGCATAGCGATGAAGGAGGCCGGCGAAACTTCTTTCTGGCTTGACGTGCTTCATGAATCTAAATATCTGGACGACCAACAATTTTTCAGCATAAACGAGGACTGCAACGAATTGATAAAACTCTTTCAGTCCATCACCAAAACCCTCTACAACAAATAAATTACTAATTACTAATTCCTAATTACTAATTAGATAAGATGACTAAAAAGATTAAGAAATACAAAAACGCCATTGAGCGTTTTCTCAGTGGCGACAGTGGCGCCCGATTTTTCAACTTCGCCTACTCCATCGGTGCGGCAATCGTTATCTGGGGTGCGCTCTTCAAGCTGCTCCACCTTCCCGGCGGCAACCTGCTCCTCATGATAGGCATGGGCACGGAGGTGGTGATGTTCATTCTATCAGCCTTTGACCGCCCGGCAAAACAATACCACTGGGAGGAAGTTTTCCCCGTGCTCGACACCCACGATGCCGATGACATACCGGATCTTCACGGCGGCCCCGCCGTCCAGGTCGGATACGCAGGTCAAACCGTAGAGAGCGGCCACGTCGATCCGGTTTCGCAACCTCTGAGCCTCAACTCCTCGGCCGAAGAGGCAACAGAACACTATGTTGCCCAGATTGCCGCCCTGAGCGAGCAGATGAGCGAACTGCGCAAATCGACCGAAGCGCTCAACAAGGTGACCTCCGTGCTGCTCGAGAGCTACCACGCCATCACCGAGAACTCCGACCGCATCACGGCATCCTCCCGGGGCTACGTTGACGAAATGACGTCGCTCAACCGCAATATTGCCGGTCTGAACACCATCTACGAAATCCAGCTCAAGAGCGTCAGCTCGCAACTCGATTCGATCGACCGCGTCAACAACGGCATCAAAGACATCCGCGACATGTATGAACGTTCGGCCGACACCTCGCGGCAATACTGCGAAGAGACCGAGCGCATGGCCCTCTACATGCAGCAACTCAACGCAATCTACGCCCAGATGATTCAGGCCATGACTCAAAATCTACCGGGCAGTAAAAGTTAAAAATTAAAAGTTAAAAATTAAAAATTAAAAGTTAAAAGTTAAAAGTTGTCTGCCACCGGCCTGACCGTTAACCTATAACCCACTAACCGGGCGCGAAAGCGCCCCATAACCGGGAAGCGAAAGCGACCCTTAAAACTATGGCTCAAAGTTCCGGACTGACTCCGCGTCAGAAAATGATAAACCTCATGTACATTGTGCTGACGGCGATGCTCGCGCTCAACGTCAGCAGCGATGTGCTCGACGGCTTCACGCAAGTCGACGAAGGGCTCAACCGCGCCAACAGCAACGTTGCCGCACGCAACCGCGCGCTCTACGAGCGCCTCGAGCAGTTTGCCGAACAAAACCCCGAAAAGGGACGCCCATGGCTCGAACGCGCATCCGAGGTCGTGGAGTTCACCGCCGCCCTGAACCATCAGGTCGACTCGCTAAAACGCGCCGTTGTGCGCAAAGCCGACGGTAAGAACGGCGACCCGCAAAACATTCAGCGCCGCGACGACCTCGAAGCCTCATCGGCCGTGCTCCTCAATCCCGCAACTCTCGAAGGACGCCATCTGCGCCACAACATCGACGCCTACCGCTCTTTCATCTGCGAGCTCATTCCCGACACCCTCAAGCAGCAGACAATCGCCGCAGCCCTCTCGACCGACAACCTCGACGCCAACGGACGCCCGCGGCTCCAAAGTTGGGAAGAAGCCAACTTCGAATCCAAACCCGTGGTTGCCGCAGTGACGCTGCTGAGCAAACTCGAGAGCGACATACGCTACGCCGAAGGCGAAGCCCTGACCGCCCTGCTGGGCGCAATCGATGCCGGCGACGTCCGCGTAAACGAAATCAACGCCTTCGTAATTCCCCGCTCACGCTCCGTCATGCGCGGCAGCAAATACTCCGCCAACATTGTCCTCGCTGCGGTCGACACGACCCAGCGCCCCACAATCTTCATCGGCGACAAGCAGCTCCCCGAAGGCACCGACATCTATGAATTCTCGACCGGAGCAACCGGCACGTTCGACTACTCGGGCTACCTCGAGGTTACCCACGGCGACGGAACCACGACCCAACATCCCTTCCAATCATCATATACCGTCTTCGAGCCGACCGCAACCGTCTCCGCAACGATGATGAACGTCCTATATGCCGGCATCGACAACCCCCTGAGCATCTCAGCCCCCGGAGTTCACTCCAACCAGCTCAGCGCAACGATGACCAACGGCACCCTGACCCGTCAGGGCGACAAATGGATTGCACGCCCCTCGGCCGTTGGCAAAGACGCTGAAATAACCGTTTCAGCCAACCTCGACGGTACCAACCAAGTCATGGGCAAAACAACTTTCCGCACCCGCAAGCTGCCTGACCCGACGCCTTTCATCACCTACACCGACGCCCAGGGCAACGCCGACCGCTACCGCGGAGGAAAACCTCTCAGCAAGGCCCTGCTCCTGAAAGCTCCGGGCATCGAAGCAGCCATCGACGACGAACTCCTCAATATCAAGTTCAACGTTGTCAGTTTCCAGACCGTTTTCTTCGACCAGACCGGCGCCAACATCGTTGAAAACTCCAACGGCGCTCAATTCTCCGAACGCCAGAAAGCGCAGTTCCGACAACTCAAACGTGGCAAGCGCTTCATAATCACCAACGTCAAAGCCTCCGGCCCAGACGGTATAACCCGAAGCATCTCGCCCCTCGACGTTTTGGTTAATTAGTTAGGAATTAGTAATTAGTAATTGGAATTATATGAAGAAAACCATTATATCGGCGCTTATGGCGCTCGCAACGCTCGGCGCCATTGCCCAGGAGCAATCTTCTTCGTCGGCAGTCATGTCGCGCGGCCCGCGCACACGCCCGGGACAACAACAAGTCGAAACACCCGGCGTCAGCACCCGCCTGCAACAAGCCTCGACCGACGCCTCGCGACCCGACGCCTCGCTCAAATACATGCGCGTTATCTACCGCGAACTCGACCTCACGAAAGAAGACGCCAACGCCCCCCTCTACTTCCCCGAAGATCTCGTTGACGGGAACGAAAACCTCTTCCGAATAATGTTCCGCCTGCTGGCCCGGAACACAGTGCCCGCATATGAATACATCGACGGACGTGAAGACTTCACCGAAGCCAACCGCGCCAAAATGGCCGACATCATCAACCGCTTCGAAATCCTCGCAACCCCCGCCAAAGGATTTTCCGAAAAGAACCCCGTCTACGACGTGGAAGCCGTCGACGTCCCGACCAACGAAGTCCTCGCATACCGCATCATCGAACGCTGGGAATTCGACAACCGCACCAACAAGATGCGCACGAACGTCGAGGCCATATGTCCCGTCATCGTGCGCGACGACGAATCCTCCCTCTCCGGCAAAACCCCCATGTTCTGGATGAAAATGGCCGACCTGAAACCCTACCTTCAGCAGCAATACATCTTCACCTCCGACGATAACAACCTCGCCAGCCACACCTACGACGACTTCTTCACCCTCAACATGTATAAGGGCGACATCTACAAGACCCGCAATCTGCGCAACCGCACGCTCGCACAGATGGCCAAAGACGACCCCGACACCCTTAAAGTCCTGCAGGATAGCATCCAGCGGCGCCTCGACCACTATGCCGACAACCTTTGGGTCCCCTCACGCGAAGAACTCGCCAAAGCCCGCGAAACCGAGGCCGCAGCCGCTGACTCCATCGCCGAGGCGAAACCCGAACCCGCCCGTTCAAAGCGCAACCGCTCCGAACGCGCCTCTACCCGCACCTCAAAAGGGCCTAAAAAAGAAAAAGCCACAAAAGCCAAACCCGCATCCTCAGCCACCCGCTCCGTTCGCAACCGCCGCAAATAGTCCAATGGAGAAAGGAGGGTCAAAAAAAGTGGCGGGCAAATAGCTGACATCTCGAATTATTTTCGTATTTTTGCGCAGGATAAATTCACTCAAACCATTTCTGATACCAAATGATTAAAAAGCTACTTTGCGCCGCAGCTGCCGCCATGTCCCTGACGGCACAAGCCGGGCCCGTTGAGCCGACGACCATTACCGACGGCAAATTCGATCCCGAAACCACCTGGTACACAATGCAAATTCACACTCCCGGCTATATCCTCTCCGACGAGGTCGACGCTGCCGGCGCCATGCCTCTGAGCCGCACCGAGACGGCATATGCCGACGGCGACCTATGGTGCTTCGTCGGAAACGACACCGACGGCTACAAGATTTACAATCGCGCCGCCGGAACCGCCAAGAGCCTCGCCGCGCCGACAACCATGACCGGCACAACCGGCGCGACCTCCTATCCCATTCTCCGTGAACCCGGAATTTCCGGCCAGTGCTATGACTGGAACTTCACCACCGGCTCGCTTGCCGACTCATGGTTCATGTATGAAATGGGCTTCACCAGTAACAAAGTCAACGTGCGCGACGGACGCCTCGCCTTCTGGACCGCCGGCGCCGACAATGGCTCCGCAATCGTCATCAAGCCCTACACCAAAGCATACATCGACGGCAACAAGCTCATCGTCAGCCAAGACCCCCTGACAACCCTCAGCGGCGACATCGCCCCGACAAGCAACCCCGACGGCTCTTTTAACCTCGGCAGCTGCCTCTACTCTTTCACCACCCCCGAAGGTCAGGTCGTGCGCAACTACACCATCAAATTTGCCGACGGAACCTCCCGCGCTATCCGCGGACGAGGCGAAACCAACGACCAGCTCGCAATCGACGGCCCCATTGAAAACATCGAAAACATCCTCGTCAGCGTCTACCCCGCTCTCGAAATGGCAACCACGGGCTATGCCGTCTTCCGCTTCGACCGCACCCCGGGATTCACCGTTCCCTACCGTATACCTTCGATTGTCACCGTTCAGGCCGGTCCCAGCAAAGGACGCATCTACTCCGTCAATGACTACCGCTATTGCGGCGGCGACATCGGCGCCGGACGCATTGACCTCTATCAGAGCTACTCCGACGACAACGGCGCAACCTGGACAACCCCCGACGTCATGCGCAACAAAGAAGGCGAACCCGTAGCCATGGGCACCGGCAATGCGACCCCCGCCGGGACCAAACAGTGCGAAACCAACCTCGACTGCGGATTCGGCGACCCCGCAACCGTCAGCGACCGCGAAAGCGGCGACATCTTCATGGTTGCCTGCGCCGGACGCATGAACTTCTTCTCCAGCCGACGCGACGACCCCCAGCCCTCAGCCCGCTGGTGGAGCTCCGACGGAGGCGAAACCTGGACCGAACCCGACTTCACACAGTGGGAACAAGTCTACTCGCTCTTCGACGACAACTGCATCAACGGCTACATCGACGGCCAGTTCATCGGCTCCGGTCGCATGGTCCAGAGTTCCCGCATCAAAGTCGGCACCCACTACCGCATCTACGCCGTCATGAGCGGACGCCACGCCGCCAGCGGCAACATCTCGAACTGGGTGCTCTACTCCGACGACTTCGGCCATAACTGGAACATCCTCGGCGACCCCTACAACCCCGCAGTCAGCGCCGGCGCCGACGAACCCAAATGCGAAGAACTCCCCGACGGCTCAATCCTTCTTGCCGCCCGCGGCAACAGCGGCGGCCGAAACTTCAACATCTTCCGATACACCGACATAGCAAAGGCTCAGGGACGCTGGGACACCCACATCAACACCGACCTCGGAACCGGCCACGGAATCAACGCATGCAACGGCGAAATCATGATTCTCCCCGTCAAGAACACCGCCGACAACCTGAAAGCTTTCATCGCCCTGCAGACATTCCCCAACTCGACCTCGCGCGAGAAAGTCACCGTGGCATGGAAGATCCTCGCCTCGCCCGCCGACTACGACACCCCCTCGGACTTCACTACCTGGAACGGCTTCTTCCTCCTCTCACCCGGAAGCTCGACCTACTCCACGATGACCCTGCAGCACGACAACAAAATCGGCTTCATGTGGGAAGAAAACACCTTCACCGACGGCATCAGCGAAATCTACCGGGCCCTGACAATCGGTGAAATCACCGACGGCGCATGGGAATACTCGCCCGACACCGACGGCTCCCTGACCAGGCAACACGCCGACGAATCAGTAACCAACAGAACCAACGACGTTGCCGGACAACCCGACAACGTCGTTGGCTACCATACCCCTGAAGGAAAAGAAGCCGTTGCAGCCGCGGCCGCAGCCTACTTCGCAAATCCCTCCGACGATACCATGTCGGCATTCAACGCCGCATGCTTCAACAATCTCCTTCAACCCGTCAGCGGAGGAATCTACTCTTTCAAGAGCGCCCACGACGGAGCCTACAACATTCAGGGCGACCGCTGGCTCGCCGCCGGCAACACCGCCCTCTCAATCGCTGCGGCCGAAAACGACGACACCCGCTTCGTTGTCTTCAACCACACCGACACCGTGCCCCACTTCGCCCTCTTCAACGCCGCACGCCACCGCTACGTCACCGCAACCCCCGCAACGACCGAAACGGCCATATCCACCAACGAAAAATCCTACAACGCCGGCCTCTACAACTTCAAAGTCGACCCCGGCAAGGTTTCAATCGTCTGCCAAAACGGCGGCAACGCCAGCTATTACGCTATCCACATGAACAGCGGTCTCAAACCTGTGATCTGGACCGTTGACGCCGCAGCCTCAAAATGGGTCATGACCTTCCTCGGAATGGCCGATGAACTCCCAACGCCCGACCGCAGCCCCCAGGACGCCATCACTGAAATCACCGCCGACACCGACGCTCCCGCCGGCTACTACGACCTCCGTGGCATCCGCCTGTCGGAGCCCGTCCGCGGCATCAACATCATCAACGGACGCAAAACCTACGTGAAGTAACCTCATCGCCAAACCTGCATCAAGCACAGATGAGGCTGTGTCAAAATTCATGGCACGCCCTCTTTGCATAACCTGCTGAAAAAC
>CAZKOF010000053.1:0-13149 GCA_964554335.1 uncultured Bacteroides sp. | reverse complement strand
GATACAAATTATTTTTCTAATTTACAAGCATTTAATTTATAGAAGTCCCCTTAACTTTTTAACTTTTTAACTTTTAACTTTTAAATTATTTATGTAACTTTGCGGCATGATTTCGCGAATCATAGACGAAAAGGCCGTAAAGCATCTGCGCGAGCTGCTGACAGATAGCGAGCGCATTGTCATAACATGCCATCTGACCCCTGACGGCGACGCCATCGGCTCGTCGCTCGGCTTGTATCATACCCTTATGGCTGTTGGCAAGATGGTTTCGGTCGTTACTCCCGATATGGTTCCCAAGAGCCTGATGTTTCTGCCCGGGGCTAAGGAGGCGGTCGCTTATACACGCCATACCGAGTTTGCCACAAAGTTGCTTAATGACGCTGACCTGATTTTCTGTCTGGATTATAACGAGAGCAAGCGTGTTGACCAAATGGAATCCGCGCTGGTCGGCGCCAAGGCCCCAAAAGTGATGATTGACCATCATCCGAGACCCGGAAATTTCACTGATGTCACAATCAGTCATCCCGAAGCAAGCTCAACGTCAATGTTGGTTTTCCGCGTGCTTTGCAGGCTGGAACTGTTTGACCGCATCGGACGCGAGGCTGCTGAATGTATCTTCACCGGCATGATGACCGACACAGGCAACTTCAGCTATAACTCTAATGAGCCGGACCTATATATCGTTATCGCCGAACTGCTCAAAAAGGGAATTGACAAAGACAAACTCTATCAGCGCGCCTGCAATACTTTCAGCGAAAGTTCGCTGCGTCTGAATGGCTATGCCCTGTCGCAAAAAATGGAGCTTATTCCCGAGCACGGGTGCTCGCTCATTGCCATTGATGCTTCGGAGCTCGAGCGTTTCCGCTATGAAAAGGGCGACACCGAAGGCTTGGTTAACAAGCCGTTGGCCATGCCTGAAGTAATCTGGAGCGTCTATCTGCGTGAAGATCCTACGCAGATAAAAGTCAGCATGCGCAGCAAAGGGCGGTTCCCGGTCAATGAAGTATGTCGCACGGTTTTTGGCGGTGGCGGACACATCAATGCCGCAGGAGCGGAATTCAAGGGCTCTCTCGATGATTGCATAGCGAAACTTAAAGGCGCCATGTCCGATTTTGACCATTATCTTCCGAAAGCAAAATGAAGAAATCAATATACATACTTTTCTCCATTGCCGCAGTCACAGGGTTCTGCTCCTGCAATGACACAGAGAGCTATGCAGACCTTTTGCGCGACGAAAATCATGCAGTCAACAACTATCTTGCCGACTATCCGCTTATTACTTCTGTGCCGGCTGACGGAGAATTCCTTTCGGCCGAAGATATCAAGAAGTCCGAGGCTTTTCAGGCTGAATATGGCAATCTCAGCCCTGCCGATCAGGACAAACAGGCTCAATGCATGACTCCGTATTACCGAATGGATGAGGATGGCTATGTCTATATGCAGGTAATCAGCCCCGGAACCGGGGCTATGGCTGAAGAAGACCAGCAGATTTGGTTCCGTTTTACCCGGTACAATCTCGCATATGCGTATAAGTATGGAACGTATGAAACCTCGGGCAACGAAAATGACGTTGCATCCAATCCGACGAGTTTCCGCTATAAGAACACTACCCTGTCGTCAACAACACAGTGGGGTGAAGGTATTCAGACTCCTCTCGAGTATCTGCCGCTGAACTGTCGGGTCAACCTGGTCATCAAATCTTATCTCGGCCCGACGGAAGAGGTGACCTCGGTATATCCCTATGTTTATAGCGTAAGATATTATCCTTCGAAAATCTAAAATCAAATCATATTCTAATTGCCATGTCACTCATCAAATCAATTTCAGGTATTCGCGGCACTATCGGTGGCAACCCCGGTGAGGGCCTAAGCCCTCTTGACGTTGTGAAATTCACTGCCGCCTATGCGAAATTCATAAAGAAAACCACTCCGGTTAAGAGCAACACCATTGTTGTCGGCCGCGACGCCCGACTCAGCGGCGTAATGGTCGACAAGCTCGTTGTCGGCACTCTAATGGGCATGGGTTTCGATGTTGTCAACATCGGTCTTGCCTCGACCCCGACAACCGAAATCGCCGTAACCTCCGAGGGCGCGTGCGGCGGCATTATCTTAACCGCATCCCATAACCCCAAGCAGTGGAACGCCCTGAAGCTCCTCAACCATCATGGAGAATTCCTGAACGCCGCCGAAGGTGCCGAGGTATTGGCGATTGCCGCTGCCGACGATTACACTTTTGCCGAAGTCGATGATCTCGGTCATGAGTATGTCAACAACACGTATGACCGCAAGCACATCGACTCTGTTCTGGCTCTTCCGCTCGTCGATGTTGAAGCTATCAAAAAGGCCGGCTTTACTGTGGCAATCGATGCCGTAAACTCTGTTGGCGGCATTGTGATGCCAAAATTGCTCCGTGCGCTCGGTGTCAAGAACGTCATCGAACTCAACTGCGAGGCTACCGGCAAGTTTGCCCACACCCCCGAACCTATTCCCGAAAACCTGACTCAGATTGCCGACCTGATGAAGAGCGGCAAGGCTGACGTCGGTTTCGTTGTGGATCCTGACGTTGACCGTCTCGCTATCGTTATGGAAAACGGCGAGATGTTTGTTGAGGAATATACTCTCGTTGCCGTTGCAGACTATGTTCTGAGTCATACTCCCGGCGCAACGGTCAGCAATCTGAGTTCTTCGCGTGCCCTTCGTGACGTTACCCGCGCTCACGGATGCACCTATAGCGCCTCGGCGGTTGGTGAAGTAAACGTGACCACCGAGATGAAGCGCACCGGCGCCGTTATCGGTGGAGAAGGGAACGGCGGAGTTATCTATCCCGAGCTACACTATGGCCGCGATGCCCTCGTGGGTGTTGCGCTTTTCCTGACCCTTATGGCAAAGAGCGGTAAGAAGGTGACCGAGCTAAAGGCCGGATATCCTCAATATGCTATTGCCAAGAATAAGATTGAACTGACTCCCGAAATCGATGTCGACGCCATTCTCGTTGCCGTCAAGGAGAAGTTCGCAAAAGAGGAGATTACCGACATTGACGGTGTCAAGATTGACTTTGCCGACAAGTGGGTTCACCTGCGCAAGAGCAACACCGAACCGATTATCCGCATTTACTCCGAGGCTGAAACCATGGAGCAGGCCGAGGAACTTGCACAACAAATCAAGGATGTTATCAACTCGCTGGTTTGATAGATTCGAAATTTTGACAGTGGCGGCCCTGCTTGGCGGAGCCGCCACTGCCGCATTTGGAGAGGACGAGATTGCCCTGGCGCGTCTTAGCGTCGTCAGCATGCGCGCGCATCCTGCCCATGCGGCCGAGCAGGTCAGCCAGGCGCTGATGGGAACGCCCGTCAAGATATTGCAACGCGATAGCGACTGGAGCCGCGTGCAGACGCCCGATGGGTACGAAGGGTGGATTATCGATCACTCGCTCGTCTTTCTTGAGCCGGACGAGTTCTGCCGATGGTGTTGTTCTCCGAAAGTGATGATAACTGCGCCGTTTGAACTGCATGATGCGGACCGGCGTACCGACCTCGTAGCCGGTGATATACTTCAGATTGACGGAGACTCCCTGCGGTTGCCTGACGGGCGTATGATATCGCAACCTGAGGGCGTGACGCCGTTGGACGCGTTAGGCGATGATTTCCGCCCTGAGCTGCTACCGCGTTTCGCGGAGCAGTATATGGGTGTTCCGTATCTATGGGGCGGATTGTCGAGCAAGGGCATGGACTGTTCCGGACTCGTGCGCATGGCCTACATGGCTCAGGGGCGTCTGTTGCCTCGCGATGCGTGGCAGCAGGCCCTTGAAGGCGTTGAGGTTGAGCGCGATTCGCTCCGGGCAGGAGATTTGATATTTTTCGGCAACAAGCGTACGGGCAAGGTTACCCACGTTGCGATTTATGATTGCAACAACGAATATATCCATGCCTCTCAGCTGGTCAGACGCAATAGCCTTGACCCGGCCTCTCCACGTTATCTTCCGCTTGATATCCTACATGTCAGACGCACGTCAGGAACACCTCTTACGGCCTCATTCAAGGCAAAAAAGTAAAAAAAGTCTTAATTATTTTGCAATATAGAATATTATTGATAAATTTGCGTTAACAAAATAAGAGGTACGCAAGCGAAGAATAGTCAACCTTAGATTATTAAACCATTACATTAACCAATATTTAATCACTTAAATCACAACATTTTAACAAAATGGAAGCTACAACTCCCACCCCTGCAAAGGGCAAAGCTCCGGTTAAGTCGAACGTAACCGGTGTTAAAAACGCATCGCTGGTAATCCTCGCATGTTTTATCGTTGCCGTATGCGCTTTCCTGTTCGTATTTGGTGCACCCAGCCACTTTGAATTCGAGGGCGAAGCTCCCGCATCGATGTGGTTTTTCGAGGGAGAGTTTCACCCCACTGACCTTATCGGCACCATCTTCAAGGGCGGTATCATCGTGCCTGTCCTGCAAACCCTGTTCCTCACCGTTATCGTTATCTCTGTTGAGCGCGCAATCGCTCTGAAGAGCGCAAAGGGCACCGGCAACATCGCCAAGTTCGTTGCTGACGTGAAGACCAAACTCGAAAAGAACGACATCGCCGGTGCTCAGGAGCTTTGCAAGAAGCAGAAAGGTTCTGTAGCTGCCGTTGTCAGCGCCGCTCTCGTTCGCTACGATGAGATGGACAAAAATACTGTCCTCACAAAGGAACAGAAAGTTCAGACTCTCCAGAAAGAGGTTGAAGAAGCTACCGCAATGGAGATGCCCTCTCTGCAGCAGAACCTCCCCATCGTTGCTACCCTGACCACCCTCGGCACTCTCGTTGGTCTTCTCGGTACTGTAATCGGTATGATCAAGTCGTTCCAGGCTCTGTCGGCATCCGGCGCTCCTGACTCGACCGCTCTGTCAACCGGTATCTCTGAGGCACTTGTAAATACCGCTTTCGGTATCGCAACCGGTGCATTCGCTGTTATCTCCTACAACTTCTACACCAACAAGATCGACAACCTCACCTACGCCATCGACGAAATCGGCTTCTCGATCGTCCAGACGTTCCAGGCTACTCACTAATTCCCTGTTACTTAACTAACTCTAAACTCTGACTAAGTAATATGGGAAAGCCTAAAATTAAAAGAAAGAGCACGCTCATCGACATGACCGCGATGAGTGACGTTACCGTTCTTTTGTTGACTTTCTTCATGTTGACCTCAACCTTCCTTGCCAAAGAGCCGGCGACGGTTATTACCCCGAGCTCAGTTTCTGAGATTAAGGTGCCGTTGTCAAACTTGGTGACAATCCTGGTCAGCGGTGCCGAAACCAAGAGCGATGGCACGATTAACCGTGATGTGGAAGGTAAAGTGTTCATCGGCATCACCGGCGACGAAGACTCGGTTTACTCGAGCGAAAAAGTTCGCCGTGACCTGCTGATAGAAGCTAACAAGCTCTATAACGAGCGGTTTCCCAACGCGAAAGTCAACTTCACCCAATCACAAGTTGCGGCTTTCTCCAAACTCGGCATGTTCGGTCTTCCCATGAAGGATCTCCCCGCCTTTCTGGATCTCCCCACTACCGAGCAGGATAAAATCATGAAGGAATTCAACCCTGCAAAGGTTGGTATTCCCATCAATGATAACCGCGATGTAACGAAGCTCAATGAATTCCAAATCTGGATGGACGCCATGCAGCGCGTGGCTCAGGAATACAAGAACAACGGCACTACCAACGGCAAGGGCGAATCTGTTGACCCGAACCCCCGTTTCTACGATGCGATCAAACGCACGGGCAACGGCATCGCTGTCAAGGGTGACAAGGATACCCCCTATAGCGTGATGCACACTGTTCTTGATAATCTCCAGACCCTGAAGTTGAACAAGTTCAGCCTTATGACTGCACTCAAATCTGAAAACGAATAATCACCATGGCACAGATCGAACAATCCGATAAGGGCGGCAAGAAGAAAGGCGCCCAGAAGAAGATGTCAATCCACGTGGACTTTACCCCCATGGTGGATATGAACATGCTGCTGATTACGTTCTTCATGCTCTGTACCACGATGATTAAGTCGCAGACTCTGCAGATTGCACTTCCCTCGAACGAAAAACTCGAGCAGAGCCAGCAGAACAAAACCAAGCAGTCTGAAGCCGTAACCCTCATTCTTGACACCGAACGCGACGACAAAGGTCACGTTGTAATGGAGACGGACGAGGCTACCGGCGCAACCTACCCCAAGCACATTGTTTATTATTATGAAGGCAAGCCCTTTGATGGCAGCTTTGCCGATAACGATGCCGACGGCGACAACTTCATTGACGCCGACAAGCTCAAGCTAAAAGAGCAGCGCTTCCGTGGCAATGTTGACGGCCAGGCAAACGGCATCCGTGCCATCCTTCATGAGCGCAACAAAGAAGTGCTGGCAAGAATTGATGTTATCAAAAAGGAATGGAAGGAGGGCACCCTCGCTCCCGGCAAGGAGGCTAACGACTCCGTGTTCAAGGCTCGTGCCCGCGAAATCCGTAACGACTCCACTCTTACCCGTCCCGTAGTCATCATCAAAGCCGGCCCCAACGCCAGCTATGAAAGCGTGATTTCGGCTCTCGACGAGATGCAGCTCAATCAGATTTCCCGTTACCAGATTGACAATATCAACTCAACCGACTCCCTGCTGATTATGTCTTACCTGAAGTCTAAGGGACGACTCTAATCTGCGTGATGAATAATGTTTAACCCGTAAAAAGAAAAGAATTATGGCAAAAGACGTAGATCTTTCATCGCGTGAATGGACCGACCTGATATTTGAAGGTAAGAACAAAGAGTTCGGCGCATACGAACTCCGTACGACATCTGCCAAGCGTCACAATCTTGCTATGCTCTCAGTTGTTGTCGTCATCATCGTTGCTCTCCTCCTGTCGCTGCTTGTCAGCTCGATAGAGCGCGCTGAGGAAACAATCATCGGTGACGCTGAGCAGGAAATGGTGAGCGTTGACACTACTCAGGACGAGCAGGATGAACCCGAAGAGGAACCTGAAGAGCGTTTTGAGGAGCCTGAAGTTGAGGAAGTACTCCCCGAGGAAGTCCTCAATACTGTAAAAGTTACCGAAATCGCTATCGTTGATGACGATCAGGTTACCAAGGAAGACGAAGTGAAAACTCAGGAAGACCTCACTCAAACCGAAACCGCATTCGGTGCAAAGGACTTCGATCAGGGTACGGATGACGTTACCGTGGTGCGCGAGGTCCGCGACGAAGTGGTAGTCGAAGAGAAGAAACCAGAACCTGAGAAAATCTTCACTGCAGTTGAAGAGTCTCCTAAGTTCCCCGGTGGTGATGCCGAGCTCTACAAGTGGCTCAGCGATCACATCCGCTACCCCGAGATGGCTGCTCAGAACAACATTCAAGGCCGCGTGACAGTGCAGTTCGTGGTTGAGAAAGACGGTTCTATCGGCGAAGTCAAGGTTGTCCGCGGTAAGGACCCCGACCTCGATAAGGAGGCAGTCCGCGTTGTGAAGGCACTTCCCAAGTTCATTCCCGGTAAGATGAACGGCCAGAGCGTACGCGTATGGTACACTCTCCCCATTATGTTCAAACTCCAGAACTAATACCCTTCCAAGCTGAATAAACAATGCGGGGAGCGACTTGTGATGGTCGCTCCCCGTTACTATTATCATATTCAGTTGAGATAAGAGTTTGCAAACCGGGAGTAAACTTCAGCGACCGCTTCGGCGCTCGGATGAACACGGTCGGCGGCATACCAGTAGTAGTCTCTGAGATCGTCGATCAGGGTTTCGTAAGCGGGAAAGTATTCAGCGCCTTGCAGTGCGTCGATTGCCAGCAGCAGTGTCGCTTTTGAGAGTTGGTTACCGTGAAGACCGTCGGCGAGGTGGCGTATGGGGCTCACGGTGAAAATGAATGATTTTTCAGGATATCTGTCGATAATCGGTTGCCACGCCTCTGTAATCTCTCTTACGGAGATTTTGCGGCGCACAAATTTGCGCGCCGGCAGTTTGTGGCAGTTGCAGACGACCTCGCCGCCGCGTTCGAACACCCAGGCCGTGCCGAAGGTGATGATGATGTGCGTGGCCGCACGAAGGGCACCTCTGCCGACCTGCATACTGCGATTGATTCTTTCCAGGGCCTCTGCCGGCGTCGGAGCGGCCAAGCGGGTGTGATGGTCAAGCGAACGCCAAAGACCCTGCACCTCAACCAGGTCAGATTCTGTATAGAGTTTGCCGTTCTCGAGATTGCAGACGGTTTTGGCCGCCGAGAGGGGATTATAGACGTTGCCTGTGGGATTTATGCAGCAGTCATAGCCGTCTGCCACAAGCCGGGAGCCTACTTCGGTTGTGAAGCATGAGCCGAGAAGCAGGATTTTGGAGTCGCGCGAAATTTTCATCAGAACATCTGATAATCGATGCTTAGAACCTGAAACTCCGTCCGGCGGTTAATCTGGTCGGCCGCGTCTTGATCTTCGGGGCTCAGGGTCTCGATGAATTCGGGAGTCAGCTCAGTGCCTTCCTCGAACCGGGGATATTCGCGGGCGAGTTTTTTTGTAATTACCTTGGGGCGGCGTTTGCCGTAGCCCTGAGGTTGCAGGCGTTCGGGTGCGATACCGGCGGCAATGAGATAGTCAATAACAGAGCGTGCGCGGCGTTGCGAAAGTTTGTCGTTATATTCATCTGAGCCTATGCGGTCGGTGTGGGATGCCATTTCGATGGTGACGTTCGGATTTTCGATGAGCATGCGGGCCATGCTATCGAGAGCCGCTTTTGATTCCGGACGCAGTGTAGCGCGGTCAAAATCATAGAAAATGTTTTCAACAACCACGGGTTTGTTAATGCTGGCAAGAATGAAGTCAACGCCATATTCCGCATCTTCCTCTGCAGAATCTGAAGTAAACTCCTGGCGTGCGTTGAGGTAGCCTTTGGCGCCGGCCAGCATGGTGTAGCTGACGCCGCGCTGCAGCGGAAAGCGGAAAGAGCCGTCGGCCTTTCCTGTAGCCTTTTGGTTGGAGCCGTCGTTGCCGACAATGCGGATAATCGCGTTGGGAACAGGCTCTTCGTCTCGGTCGAGTACCCAGCCGCTGATCCATATTTGCAAATCGGGGAGCTCAAATGTGTAGATATGATCATATCCGCGGGCGTCACCACGATTTGATGAGAAAAATCCTTTTTCGGAGCCTCGGGCGTAGGTAATACCGAAATCGTCGGCCGGAGAATTGACAGGCCAACCCATGTTGACCACGTTCCATCCGCCTGTCGGTGTCCGGTCGGCGCGGAATAGGTCAAGTCCTCCCATGCCGGCGTGGCCGTCAGATGCGAAATAGAGCGTGGAGTCTGTGCGCAGATACGGATACTGCTCGTTCCCGGGCGTGTTGATAAATTCGCCGAGGTTCTCGAGCGTGCCGGCGCGTTCTTTGAGGTTTATGCGCCAGATGTCGTAACCGCCCTGTCCGCCGGGCATGTCGGATGTGAAATAGAGCCATTCGCCCGACGGGCTGACCGCCGGGTGGCCGAAGCTCGACAGGGTGTCGGCTGTAACTTCAAATTTCGTCGGTGCGCTCCATGAAGCGTTGTTGCGTTGCGAGGTAAAAATCTCCACCACGGTCGATGAGCTTATCTCACGTCGGGCGCGGGTCAGATACATCGTGTTGCCGTCGGGTGAGAATGAACACACTCCCTCCTCTACCTCAGTGTTGAGTTCGCCCTCTGCGCTTTCAGGTTTTTGCCAGATGCCTTGCTCATCTTTTTTCATGACCCAAATGTCCGGTTTCTTCGTGCCGGTGATTTCCGAGCGATTGTCACCTTTGACTTTCTCGTTGGTAGTGGTGTAGTAGACCATGTCGTCGTTTTCGCCGGCATACATCGGGGCATAGTCGCTGCGGCGAGAGTTCAGCAGGTTGTGGCGCTTGACAACGTAGCGTGTCGGGTCAAGTTTAGCTTCAACGGCACCGCGGGCGCCGGCGAGTCCCATCTGTGCCGACTCATTGTCAGGGTCAAGCTGCAGATACTCCTCATAATGCTTGATTGCCGGAGCATATTTCCCTTCGGCGTGGAGAGAGCGGGCGAGGGCAAGTATGGTTGTGGAATCGCCGGCACCATAGCGCAGGGCGTTCTGATATGCCGCCGAAGCGCGGGGAAACTGCGACAACCGACGGTAGCACTCAGCCATTTTAAGCGCCACTTCGCCGCGCTGAGGACGCTCTTCGCGTTTTTTGAGCTTATTGTATACCTTGCGGTAGGTGCGTGAGGCATCATAGAATTCGCCGCGTTCCATTTGCTCGTCGGCCACGGAAAGCTTGGCGCCGCCACATGCACTCAGCAGCACTATCATAATCAAAACGGCAACATATGCCGGAACGTTCTTTCTCATAATAATAAAACAACGCTCAACGGCGCTGTTTTATTATGATTGCGATTAGCCAAATCCCGATAATCCAGATAACGGGAACCATCCATATTCCCAAGTCTTCGGGAAGCAGGCGGTTTGTTATCCAAATTATGGAGTATATGATCGCAAGCCATTCATATGTTTGTTGCCCCATTGTCTGCGGCTTTGGCACCGGGACTTGTCTGACAAAGTTGATGACGCCAGCAGTGATAAACAACGCAACGCATAACAGGGCTGCGTAGAGCATGACATCGGCCGCCGCATCATATCTGTTAAACAAAGCGTTTGCCGTCAGTATGAAGCCGACGAGCAATACGACTGCCACTCGCTGAATCCGACTGCCGAAAATGTTTAATCCGCGAACTCTCATTTTCTGAGTCTGCATATCGATTGTTTATTATGAAAATGCACAAAACAAACGCAGACTATCCGAATCGGATAGTCTGCAAGTCGGGGTGAGAAGACTCGAACTTCCGACCTCCACGTCCCGAACGTGGCGCGCTGCCAACTGTGCTACACCCCGAGAAGGCGAGTGCAAAGTTAGGAAGTTATTTTGAACTTTCCAAATTTTTTCATTCCATTGTTAATTCGAACTCTTCCGAAAGCGTTCTGAGAGTGTCGTTTGTCTTCAGAATGTGGTCAAGAACCTGCGTTTCTGTCCATACTTCGGGCGATGCGTCGCCCTCGATTAGCTTGACGTTGAATGATATGTTGTCGTTAAGCAGGCGGGTGCGGACAAAGTTGGTGACGGAGTGTATATTATCGCTGAGAATGTTCAGCTGCGCTTCACTGGTGACGCCTACAACAAAGTTGTCGCCGTTGGCTCGCCGGGGAGGGCATGACTTCAGAATGTTGTTGAGCGCAACTGCCGCAGGGTTCGCTGCGGCACATGCGGTCCACGCAACGGCCAGTTGGGCGTCGGAATATGGCTCGGAGCGGTGGCCGGTCGTCGGTCCCGTCTGTTGTTGGATGGACGTCGAGGTTGCAGCCGTGGCACCCGGTGTGGCTTTGCGTATGGATATCTGTGGCCCGAGCTTAATTGCCGGACCGGGCGCTGCCTTCGGCTGCATGGTTGGAGTGACAACGGGACCGGTTGAGGTAGGCGTGACCGCACGCGCCGTTGCCGGTGCGGCTTCTTGTGGTTTGGCCGGTTGTTGTTGCGGGGGAGCGGCCGGTTTGACGGTTGCTTTAGCCGGTGCTATCGGCTGAAGTTTCCGCCCCTCTCCGTCGCCGATATCATTGGGGGAGGGGCTGTCCGCTTGGCACAGTTTTATTAGAGTCAGCTCAACGAGAAACTGTTTGTTGGCGGCAGTGCGGTAGTTCATGTCTGCGGTGTTGCAGAGGTCCATGGCGCGATAGAGCATGCGCGGAGAGCATTTTGCTGCAAGCCCGGCCATGCGGGTGCGGTGGTCTGCATCGGTTTCGAGCAGTTCCAGCGTCTTCGGGTCGCGGGCAACCACAAGGTCGCGGAAGTAATCGCCGAGACCGGTGAGGAAGAAGTGATTGTTGAAGCCTTTATCGCGAATGTCTTTATAGATCAGCAGTGCGTCGGGGACGTTTCCGCTGAGAAATGCCTCGAGCAGACGGTCATAGTAGGCCGAATCGAGAACGTTGAGGCTGTCGATGGTCGACAGGTAGGTGATGTTATTGAGGCTTGATGCCGCTACCTGATCAAAAATCGACAGGGCGTCGCGCATGGCTCCGTCCGCCTTACGGGCAATCACTCCGAGGGCGGCAGGTTCGGCCGTTATGCCCTCGTTTCGGGCAACATATTGCAGGTGGTCAATCATGTCGTTGACCGTGATGCGGTTGAAGTCGTAGATCTGGCAGCGCGAAAGGATGGTGGGTATTACCTTCTGCTTCTCGGTTGTTGCGAGGATGAAGATGACGTAGGCCGGCGGTTCTTCAAGTGTCTTCAGAAATGCGTTGAATGCCGCAGACGAGAGCATGTGGACCTCATCAACGATGAAGACGCGATATTTACCGTCGACCGGGGGCACCTGCACCTGGTCCTGCAGCAGGCGAATATCTTCGACGCCGTTGTTGCTCGCGGCGTCAAGCTCAATGATGTTGAGCGAGCGGTTTTCGTTGAACTGGCGGCAGGATTCGCACTCATTGCACGCCTCGCCGTCGGCCGTGCGGTTGGTGCAGTTTATCGTTTTCGCAAAGATTCGCGCGCAAGAGGTCTTGCCGACTCCGCGGGAGCCGCAAAAAAGATACGCGTGGGCCAGACGATCGCTCTTGATAGCGTTTTTCAATGTCGTGGCCAGGGCTTTCTGGCCGACTACAGAGGCAAACGTCGACGGTCTGTACTTGCGTGCGGATACCAGATACTGATGTTCCATATTAGCGCAAAGTTACGAAAAAATCCTCAATCGGGCAATACTTTCGGCCCCCGACGCGTTGTTAAGTCAAATGACTGCAGACAACGCTCTTATAACAGACCTCTACAAACGCTTCCGTCGTTGTCCGCCCTCGCTCGACGAGCGCGGGTTGCATCTGCTTGCAGATTATATCGTTGACGCCCGTTGGATGGAGCTTGACGATGACCGGATTGTATTTTCGGGCATGGATAAAAGCTCGCCGTTCCGCGAGATTCTGCTCCGCAATATCAATGGCGTCACCGACCTCGGTCAGTTGATCGCAATCGTGATGCATTCAAGCATCATCTTTTTCAACAAACAGAGTGGAGAGGCATCGGTACACCTTCGCCAACCTTCCCCAGGGCAACCGCATCAAAATTTGGCAATGTAGCAGCCGACAAGGTTTTCCGAAT
>CAZKOF010000052.1:0-13321 GCA_964554335.1 uncultured Bacteroides sp. | reverse complement strand
AAAAATCCACAAGCGGTATAGTATTGACACACAGACATTTACCCCCCCCCAAAAACGCAAAAAAAAGATGTAAAATGAAGAAGTGAAAACTTGTATAAGTCTTAAATTATCGCTACTTTTGCATTCGTGATGTACTCACGAATCAGTGCAATGATGCTTTTGGGGTTCTGCATTACGCGCTGATAAACCAATTAATAGAACCTACCTAAAGCGATGCGTGCCATTGCCCGACGACAGGTATGATGGAGTTCGCTGCCGACAAACCGATTTTCCGACAGGTGGCCGACTACTGCGCCGGCGAGATTCTCGCCGGCCACTGGCTGCCCGACGGGCGCATACCCTCGACGAAAGAGCTCGCCGTGGAACTCGCCGTCAATAACCGCACGGTCATGAAAGCCTACGACGACCTCGCCGCCGCAGGAGTGATTTACCAGCGCCGCGGCCTCGGCTACTACGTTGCCGACGACGCCCGACGCTGCCTGCGCGACCTGCTGCGCCGCGAGTTCGTCGACACCACCGTCCCCGACATCATCGCCCGAATGCGCCGCGCCGGCATCTCCCGCCTCACCATCGACAACGGCACCATTACACTCGATTGACAACGATTGCAAGGTATTTTTTTGATTATTTAGGAAATTTTATTAACTTTGCGGCGGGCAGGGTTGCAATCTGCATGCTCGGCGCAGCAAACATCCATGCCTATGCCGACATAGGCCGATTTGACATAGTACATTCATACATTATAGTACACTAATACATATTTACAATGAAACACTTATTACTTTCCGCAGCCATTGCGGCTGTATGTTTCTTTCCCGGATACGCGACGGTGAAAACTGACGCCACCCGTCCCGACTCGCGTCAGGCGGCTTTCCGGTTCATGCCAAAGGTCAATGCGCCGAATGTGTTTGGCGCACGTGCCGACGGAGGCATAAAAGCTGCCGCCAAACTTGCGTCAAAGAACCTGCCCGAAGGCGATGACGTCGGTTTGCTCCAGACACCCGACGGCGAGCAGTGGTATTACTCAGGCCAGTTCACAAAAAACTCCAACAACTCCATCGAGCATTTCTCTTTCACAATCTACGATTCGTCGTTAACAGAGATAACCACGATTGCCGACGACTTGGAGCTTGCCGAGAACGAGACCCGCATCGTCGATGTCCAGCTGGGGTACCTCGTCACGAATAAGTTTTTCAACTACGACGACAAACCCGAGTTCATGGTTGCCATCGCGGCCAACACCCCTGAATATGTCAATCATTACTACACAAACGTCTATAGCAGCGACGCTGAAGAGCCTGTCACCACGATCGAGGGCTACTGGTGCGTGGATGTCAACACCAGCACCGACTCCTGGAGCGAGAATTTCTACATCGGCTTCATGACCGAGCAGGACCCCGAACAGGCTGAAATCGGAGGCGTGGTGAACACATTGGACTATGTCGTCGACATCTACAAGAAAGCCGGTTACAGCTCGGGGTACGAGGTTGTACAGACGCTCAGAATTCCCGGACTCCTCTCTACCGGCGAGAGCTGGATTCCCGTCATTGCCAAGGCCCACGACACCACGGCCTGCTTCGCCGTCAACTACCTGAAATATTCCTTCTACAAAAATCCTTTCGACTACACCAACGATGAACTGACGGCCGATAACGAGTTCGTGATAGACTACTACGAAGTGCCGCGCTACGGCTCGCCGAATCTCGCCTACCGCACCAGCGTGCCAACCATCGGCTCGGCATCAGACATGTATTTTTATTATCTCGGAGGGTTTCTGTTCGAGGATGACATCACTTACGGGCGCTACACCGACGATGACACCCCGGCATTCACCGTCACCCGTGCCCACTACGAAAGTTCATCTGACGACTATTCCTACTCATTTTACGTCTACCCGGCAGGGAGCGAGGAAACTCCCGGTACGGAGAAAATCCTCACTCTCGGGGAGGACATCGACGGCACGAGCCTGATGAGCGACGTGCGTGGACAAGACCCGCAAGCTCTATTCATTAAAAAGAGCGACGACACCTACACGTTCGACTTCGTAAACCTGATTGACGGCACCGTGGAATGTTCGCTACCCTACGTCATCGCTGACGGCATCACGATGAACGCAGGCGTCGACAGGGTTGCCGGCGAGGGCGGCAAGCCCCTTTATGCCGTAGCCCAGTACACCGCAGAGTCAGACGACCGGGGCAACGCCATCCAAACCGTGGCCTACGTCAACCCCGACGGCTCGCTGCACCACACCGACCGACTCGACCTCGGTGAGAATGTGGCCTACGCCCAAGTGTACAACAAGGCCTACGCCCTTGACCCGTATATCTTCAACACCGACTCGGAACGCGAGTATATGGTGCTCGTGAAGAGATACACAGGCAACGGCTCCAACACCCGCGAGGAGCTGTTGATTGTCAGTCCGTCAAAGGGCACGCTGCTCACACTTCTGCCGGACGAGGAGCTGGGGACAATCAGCAGTATCATGCTCGACGAGAAGAGCGATTCAGGACAGAATTTGTGCGTTATTTACAACACCGACGACTACCGCCTGAACCTTGTCAGCTACGAGCTGCCACTTGAAAAATTCGCCGGCGGCGACGGCTCGACCGACAACCCCTGGCAAATCGCCACATTGGGCGACCTGCGCCAGGTGAAATTCAACCCCACAGCCAACTATGTCATGGTCAACGATCTTGACGCAAGAGGCACCGAGATTGAGTATGTCACCGGCAGCTTCTCGGGCACATTCGACGGCAAGGGCCACAACATCTTCGGCCCGGTGCTTGACGGCAGCGGCATATTTGAGCTTGTCGCAGAGTCAGGCGAGGTCAAAGATTTCAACATCATCGAGCCTGAAGTCATAGCCTATGACTACAGTGAGACAGGAATTGTAGCCAATATGCTGCAAGGCGCCACAATCAGCAATGTGCGCGTCTATGATGCCACTGTCAAGGGTGAAAGCGATGAGATTAGCGCCACATTCGGCGGCATCGTCGGCACGGCCGTCCTATACGCCACAATCTCAGGCTCGGCAGTGATTGGCGCCGACATCAACCTCCCCGAATCGTCAGTGGGCGGCATCGCCGGCAAAATTAAGACCACGACAACCGTCAAGTCTTGCTCGTTCAATGGTAACATAACGGGCGGAACCACGGTCGGCGGCATTGTCGGCTCGACATCTGCCGCCGGCGACCGCATCGAGGACTGCCACGTCAACGCCGCGATTGTGGGACAGAACACAATCGGAGGTGTTGCCGGAACATCGTCGCGCGGCATACTTCAACACTGCCACGTGCAAGGTTCAATCGAAGCCACAACGGCTCCCAGGTGGGGCGGCGGCCCGTCGACCGGCGGCCTGATTGGAAAACTTGCCACAGACTACGAGTCAGACGGAAGTGAAACCCCCGACCCCATCATCAAGGGCAATTTCATCAACCTCAGTTCGCTGAAAGCATTCGAGCCGGATAGCGAACCTTCATTCGACGGCGAAGATGACACATTCCACCGCATCATCGGCATGAGCTGCGCAAACGAAGAGCCGGAGCCAATCTACGACGACAACTGGAACTTAATAGGCTACGGCGACATGATGGTCGAGACCATCCTCGCTGACAACTACGCAGCTGACAACCTGGCCGTTTGCAACACCGAAATCGCTGACGAGGCCACAACCACCGAGGGCAAGTCCATTTCGTCCGACGAGCTTGGCAAGGAGTTCTTTGAAAAGCTCGGCTACACTTTCGGATCTGAAATCAGCGCGCCCTGGAGCGAGGCATCTCCCAAGTCGCCGCGACTATTCTTCGAAGGCGGCATCATCGTCTTCGATAGCGACGAGTATGAGTTGGGCGTCGACGAAGACGCAGACCTCCTCATAAGCATCTTCGGAGAGACAGCCAACGATGACATCCTCGGCGAATTGACAATCGACATCGCTGATGAAAGCGTGATTGAGAATGTCAGCCTGTCAGTTGCCGACGGTAAAATCGCACTCACCGTCAAGGGCCTGAAAGAAGGCACCACGACTGTCACCGCCAGCTATAACGGCCAGACAACAACGGCCGGAGTCACTGTCATCGACAAGTCAGGCATAGAGGATGTTAACGCCGAGGCCTCAATCTCGATTAAGTACAGAGACGGCGTAGTGACGGCAGAAGGCTGCCTGATTGAGGTCTATAGCACGACCGGCACGAAAGTGCTCACCGGCACCGGCTCCTGCGATCTCGGCAATCTCGCCGGCGGAGTCTACATTGTAAGTGCCACCGACAAATCAGGTCGCCACGCATTACTCAAAGTGATACGCTGAGCGCCGGCCTGACAACTGAATAAACAACCACGGATTTCGAGCGGTTGCCCTGATTTTTAGCGCGGGGCAACCGCTTCTTTGTCATAGTCTCCGGCTTTTCGCTCGATTTTTGAAAATTTTTCAGTGAGCGCAAGAAAGCAATTATTGAAAAGTCAGGAGGTTGTCTAACGAGTTAGACAGCCCCCTGACGGGTATGATGGTTATGAAGAAAACAGAATCAGTCGTCGGTCCGGGTGGCGGCATAAGCCTGGAGAAGTTTCTCCTGCACGTCGGAAGGCACGAGTTCATAGCCGTTGAAGCGCATGGTGAACGATGAGCGGCCGCCCGTAATTGCGCTCAGAGCCGTGGAGTAGCTGCTCATCTCCTTGAGCGGCACACGCGCCGAAATCTTTTCGAAGCCGTTTTCGGAAGTCATGCCCATGATGATTGCCCGGCGTCCCTGCAGGTCGCTCATCACATCGCCCATAACGTCGCCCGGGACCATGACGTCAACATCATAGACCGGTTCGAGGACTTTCGGATTGGCATTGCGGAAAGCTTCGCTGAAGGCATTACGGCCGGCAAGACGGAACGAGATCTCGTTTGAGTCGACGGGGTGCATCTTGCCGTCATAGATGCAGACGCGCACGTCGCGGGCATAGGAGCCGGTCAGCGGCCCCTGCTCCATGCGGTCCATCAGGCCTTTGACAATAGCCGGAATGAAACGGGCATCGATAGCGCCGCCAACGATGCAGTTCACGACCACCAGTTTGCCGCCCCAGCTGAGGGGAATTTCCTGAGTGTCGCGCACATTCATCTTGAACTCCTGATTGCCGAATTTATAAGTATCGGGGGCAGGCATGCCGTCAGTGTATGGTTCAATAATAAGATGCACCTCACCGAACTGGCCGGAACCGCCGCTCTGCTTTTTATGTCGATAGTCGGCGCGGGCAGCCTTCGTGATGGTCTCGCGATAGGGAATCTTCGGCTCCTCGAACGTGATGGGGAGCTTGTCGTTGTTTTCAACGCGCCATTTGAGCGTGCGCAGGTGGAACTCGCCCTGACCTTTGACAAGCGTCTGCTTGAGTTCACGGCTCTGCTCGACAATCCAGGTCGGATCCTCCTCGTGCATGCGGATGAGGATTTCCATCAGTTTTTCGGAATCGCTCTCCGTCACGGGGCGCACCGCGCGGGTATATTTGGGTTCCGGGTAGCGGATAAAGTCATATGCCAGGTCGCATCCCTTTCCGTCGAGGGTATTGCCCGTTCGCACGTCTTTGAGCTTCACGGTGGCGCCGATATCGCCGGCATGAAGTTCGTCGACCTGCGCGCGAATCTGGCCGCAGACGGTGAAAATCTGAGCCAGACGCTCCTTGCTATCGCGGCTGACGTTATTGATGTCGTCGCCGCTGCGCAGCGTGCCGCTCATAATCTTGAAGTAGCTGATCTCGCCGATATGCGGTTCAACGGAGGTTTTGAAAACATAGAGGCTCAGCGGGCCGTCGCTCTTTGGCTCCACTATGGTGCCGTCCGTGGCCTCCGGAGCGGGCATATCCTCAACGAATGGGACAACGTTGCCCAGGAACTCCATCATGCGGCGAACGCCCATATCTTTGGCGGCGCTGACGCAGAATACCGGATAAATCGAGCGGTCGATCAGACCCTTGCGGATGCCTTCGCGCATCTCGTCTTCGGTCAGGTGGCCGGCGTCGAAGAATTTCTCCATGAGCGTCTCGTCATTTTCGGCGGCCGCCTCGACGAGGGCCTTGTGGAGTTCGGTTGCACGCTCCAGCTCCTCAGCGGGAATTTCAGAAATCACGGGAACACCGCCGTCGGGTCCCCATTCATATTTTTTCATCAGCAGCACGTCGACCATCGCATTGAATCCTGCGCCACACTGCAAAGGGTATTGGATCTGCACCACCTTCGGACCGAAAACGTCGCGCATCTGCTCGATGACATTGTCATAGTCAGCCTTTTCGCCGTCGAGCTGATTGAGGGCAAAAATAACCGGCTTTTTCAGCGAGGCGGTCGTGCGGAAAATATTTTGAGTGCCTACCTCTACTCCATATTGAGCATTGACAACAATGACGCCCGTGTCGGTGACGTTAAGCGCCGTGATTGCCGATCCGACGAAATCGTCGGCTCCCGGACAATCGATGAAGTTGAGCTTCTTGCCGAGGAATTCAGCATAAAATATGGTAGAGAAAACCGAGTAACCATATTCCTTTTCAACGGGGAAATAGTCGCTGACCGTATTTCCGGCCTCGACCGTTCCGCGACGTTTTATAACTCCACACTCGAAGAGCATCGACTCGGCGAGTGTGGTTTTTCCGGAGCCCTTGCTACCGAGCAGGGCAATGTTTTTGATTTCGTGGGTTTTGTAAACTTTCATTCCGATATAGAAATTAAGGATTTTGTAAAAAATGATCGAAATTGACGCCCCCAATTTACGCAAAAAAATCCGTCCGTCACCCCTCATCCTCATATGTTATAAAACATAATCGCACGATGCAGGCATTTTCGGGCCCCATATAATAATTTGCCACCGGGGCGCGTTAGAATAACAGATTCACTCTTTAACATCCCCTTTCCTGCCTATGGCTGAGATTTCTACTCCTACTCTATCGTCCCGCGCCGAAACCTCCGCGTCTTCATCACCCCGTCCTGTGACCCTGGCTTTTATCCGTCAGTTTGCCCGCGTCTACACTCCCGTGCTCGGCGGCTTCGTTCTTAATTAAGCGCATTTTTGGCGCCGCATGGAGGCGAAAGCCCGATTTTTTTCGTAACTTTGCAGCAAATTTTTTGAGCATAATGATTGTAGATAAGATTATAGCTGAGGCAGTGAGCCGCGCCGTCAAAGAACTCTATGATGTCGAGGCCCCGGCCGACACAATCACCCCGCAGGCTACCCGCAAGGAATTTGAGGGAAACCTGACGGTCATGACTTTCCCCTGGGTCAAGGCCGCACGTAAGTCGCCCGAGCAGGTCGGCACGGAAATCGGCAACAAGCTCGTCGAAAACGAGCCCGCAGTCAGCCGCTTCAACGTTATCAAAGGATTCCTAAACATCGTTATCGAACCGAGCTACTGGAACAACGTACTGAGCCGGATTCTTGCAACCCCCGATTATGGCCTGACCCCTGCCTGGCCCGACGCCCCGACCGTAATGGTCGAATACTCCTCGCCCAACACCAACAAGCCCCTCCATCTGGGCCACCTGCGCAACATCCTGCTCGGCTACTCGCTGAGCCGCATCCTCGCAGCATGCGGAAACCGCGTCGTCAAGACCAACATTGTCAACGACCGCGGAATCCACATATGCAAGTCGATGCTCGCATGGCAGAAATGGGGCAACGGCGCGACCCCCGAGTCGACCGGCAAGAAGGGCGACCACCTCATCGGCGACTTCTACGTTCTCTTCGACAAACACTATAAGGAGGAGCTCAAATCCCTCAAAGAGAGCGGCATGACCGACGAAGAAGCCGAAAAGGCGTCGACGCTCATGGCCGAAGCGCGCCAGATGCTCGTGCGCTGGGAGCAGAACGACCCCGAAATACGCGCCCTTTGGGCACGGATGAACGAGTGGGTTTACGCCGGTTTCGACGAAACATACCGCCGCATGGGCGTTGACTTCGACAAGATCTACTACGAAAGCCGGACCTACCTCGAAGGCAAGGAGAAGGTCCTCGAAGGTCTCGAAAAGGGCGTCCTGTATCGCAAAGACGACGGCTCCGTATGGGCCGACCTTACCGCCGACGGCCTGGACCACAAACTGCTGCTGCGCGCCGACGGCACGTCGGTCTACATGACTCAGGACATCGGCACCGCCAAACTGCGCTATCAAGACTATCCCATCTCGAAGATGATCTACGTTGTCGGCAACGAACAGAACTACCACTTCCAGGTGCTCTCCCTGCTCCTTGACCGCCTCGGATTTGAATGGGGCAAGAGCCTGGTGCACTTCAGCTACGGCATGGTGAACCTTCCCAACGGTCGCATGAAAAGCCGCGAAGGCACCGTTGTCGACGCCGACGACCTCATGGCCGACATGGTTGCCGAAGCACGCAAAGTCAGCGACGAACTCGGCAAACTCGACGGTCTGAGTGCCCAAGAGGCTGAAAACGTGGCCGAAACCGTCGGACTCGGCGCGCTGAAATACTTCCTGCTCAAGGTTGACCCCCGCAAGAACATGGTGTTCAACCCCGAGGAGAGCATCGACTTCAACGGCAACACCGGCCCGTTCATACAATACACCTACGCGCGCATCCGCTCCGTGCTGCGCAAAGCCGCCGAAGCCGGCTTCACAATCGGCAACTACGCCACGGCCATCCCCGGCGAACGCGAAGTTGCACTGATTCAACGCATCGCCGACTTCCCCGCGACCGTCGCCGAAGCCGGACGCAGCTACTCTCCCGCCCTGATTGCCAACTACGCCTACGACCTCGTAAAGGAATACAACCAGTTCTACCACGACTGCTCCATACTGAAAGAAGAGGATTGCACCAAGCGCTCCCTCCGTCTGGCCCTGAGCGAAGCGACGGCCTCAACCGTGCGCACCGCCCTGAACCTCCTCGGTATCGGCGTTGTTGAACGTATGTAACTCAATTTGAATATTATGCAAGATTATCCCTACAACATGCCGCAATATGGCGGCACAGACTTCGCCGTCGGAGCACGCATCTCGACGGTAATGAAAAGTGTTTACCTCCGCATGACCTTCGGTCTGCTCGTAACCGCAATCGTTGCCCTTCTCGGCTTTTCCCGTGGCTTCCTCCAGTTCATGCTGACCCACTCCATCGTCTACTGGGGCCTCTTCATCGCCGAGATCGCCATCGTACTCGTAATCTCCACGCGCATAACCAAGATGCAATCATCAACGGCAACCGCGCTCTTCTATCTCTTTGCGATAGTCAACGGTCTCGCCCTATGCCCGATTTTTGCAATCTACACCGGTGCATCCATCGCAAAAACCTTCTTCATCTGCGCCGGGACTTTCGGAGCCATGAGCGTTTACGGCTACACGACCAAGAGCGACCTCTCGAAAATGGGCACACTCCTCATCATGGCCCTTTTCGGCCTGATTATCTGCTCGATAGTCAACATTTTCTGGGCAAACTCAACCTTTGAGTGGATTATCTCATTCGTCGGAGTGGCAATCTTCATCGGCCTCACCGCCTGAGACACCCAGCAAATCAAGCGCATGGCCGAAATAATGCCCGCATCGACCACCGGCCACATAGCCACCCTCGGTGCCCTCAGCCTCTATCTCGACTTCATCAACCTGTTCCTCTACCTGCTCCGCTTCTTCGGCAACTCCCGCGACTAACGCAGCGCAGCCAACAGCCGCCGGTTCACGCGCCGGCGCTCGGGGTCGAAAAACCACCCCCATTTGTTGAAATAGCGGGCCATATTGACCATATGAACCCATAGCATGCGCCGGGAGCGATAGCTCTCGGCGCGATGGGCGTGTATGATGCAGACCCCGGGCCAGAACACCGTGCGATAGCACCGGTGGACCCGCCGCGTCAAGTCAATATCCTCCGGATACATAAAGAAGCGCTCATCGAAAAGTCCTACGCGCCGCAACGCATCCAGGCGGAAAAACATAAAGCTGCCCTGATGGTAAGGCACATCGGCCTCCGATTTATGGTCCCAGAACTCGAGCAGATAGCGACGGTTGCGCAACGCGGCAATCTTTCGTGAAAGAAATCTGCGCGCAAACACATCGAGCGGTGTCGGCAGCATGCGCACAACCGCCTGCGGCGTTCCGTCCGGATATATCGTGCGCGGTATCAGCTGACCGATTTCCGGATTTGCGTCCATATGCCCGACAATGCGCTCAATAACATCGGGATCAAACCGGACGTCGCTATTGATGACCAGGTGATAATCAACGCCCGGAGTCTCCAACGACCGGCGGAGCTCAACGTTATGCGCCGCACCATAGCCGCGGTTCTCGGGCGTGTGTGTATAGCCGACCCCGAGCGAGCCGCACAGGCTACGCAGCGAGTCGTCAGGTGAATTGTCTACAACCGCAACGTCGGCAACCCCTGCGCGATGCAACGAGTCCACGCAGCATTCCAGCTCCTCATCATCGGTCCGATACGTCACAATCGACGCTCTCACCCTCCTGACGTTCATCTCCGAATGCCTCATCAGGCGTCAGCGTAGAGCGAGTCGATGAGCGAGGCGTAGCGGTCGGCAACGACACGGCGACGGATTTTAAGGGTGTTGGTCAGCTCGCCGTTCTCCATGGTGAATGGCTCCGTAAGCAGGGCGAAACGCCTGATGTGCTCATACGGGGCAAAATCGCGCGTAAGCTCCTCGATGCGCTGCTGAACATATTCGAGAACCCGCGGGTTCTCGGTCAGCTCCTTAGGCGTCAAGTGGCCCAGACGATGGTTTTCGGCCCATTTGCTCAGCGTCTGATAGTCAGGAACGATGAGCGCCGACACGAACTTGCGCCGGTCGCCGATAATGGCGACCTGCTCAAAAAGCGAGTCCCGTCCGAGGCGACTTTCAAGAGCCTGCGGAGCTATATACTTGCCGTTCGACGTCTTGAAGAGGTCCTTGATGCGCTCGGTAAGGAAGAGATTTCCGGCGGCGTCGATGCGTCCGGCATCACCCGTGCGGAACCACCCATCGGCCGTAAATGCCTCGGCCGTGGCCTCGGAATTGTTGAAGTATCCGGTCATGACCGTGCTCCCCTTGACCTGAATTTCATTGCCGTCGCCGATGCGCATGCGAAGTTCCGGGAGGATGGTCCCGACCGAACCGACTTCAAAGTTCACCTCCGGATAGCAGGTAACCGTTGCCGTTGTTTCACTCAGGCCGTAGCCGATGACGATGTTGATTCCGATGGCATGGCAGAACTCAATGATTTCCGGCGCCAGCGGAGCGCCGGCTGTCGGGAAGATATTTCCGCGGTTAACGCCGATAACCGTGCGCACTTTGCGGAAAATGCGGTTGTTATACATCTGATACTCGCGCTCGAGCAACGCCGGAGCCTGCAGCCCCTTGCGCGCATAGTCCAGATTGCGCCTGCGCCCTACCGCGAGCGCGCGCTGCATCATCGCCTTGCTGACAAATCCCATGTTGGAGAGTTTTTCCTGTATAACGGCATAGACTTTCTCCCAGAAGCGGGGAACGGAACACATACACGTGGGCTGCGTCTCGCGCAGCGAACGCTGGGCGCGCTTTGGGTCTTCGTTAACATAGACCTCCATGTTCATGTAGAGGCAGAAGCAGGTCCAGGCGAGTTCGAAAACATGCGTCAGCGGCAGGAACGTCAGCGACGTGTCAGCGTCTGAAATCATCGTCAGCCGCCGCTCGTGGATCGACATGGCGGCATTGAAGCAATGGTGCGTAAGCATGGCGCCCTTAGATTGTCCCGTGGTTCCCGACGTGTACAGAAGGGTAGCGATGTCGTTGCCGGTTGTTGCCGCAGCGCGCTTGTCGACCTCTGCTTTCGTCTGTTCCGATGCCGCGCGTCCGATGTCGAGCAATTTCGTGTAGCGCAGCGTCGTGGAGTCGTCTGCCTGAAGCTCGATTTGCGGGTCGATGGCAATAATCCGCTCCACGCCGACGGCACGTGCCGTATCATAGTGGCTTTGTGAGCCGACGAGCATTATGCGTATCTTCGCGTCGTCGACAAGAAACTTCACCTGCTCCGGCGTCGAGGTCGCATAAATGCCGACCGTTATTCCGCGGACCTGCCAGGTCGCGAAACTCATTGCAATATACTCGGGCCGGTTCTCCGAAAAGATGCCGACGGCTTCCTGAGCCCCGAGGCCGAGGTCAATCAGCGCGGCGCCGAGAATGGTTACGTCGCGCGTGAACTCGCCGCAGGTTATCGGCGTCCATGTCCCCGTTCCCGGGTCCATGAGCCTATGAAGAACGGGTTTCCCGGGATTCGTGAATTTATGGGGTATAGATACTAAGCAGGCTTGGTAGTTCATAATTCGTTGTATTGGGGTGTTTGATTCTGTGTCGGAGGCGTCCGGTATCCGGCCTCGCTGAAAAGGGCGAAATCATCGTCAATATCGTTGCCGGCCACTGTCAGCATGTTGCAGACCATGGCTCCGTCGGCCCCGCCGCGGAGCATCCGGCGGACCGTCTTGCGGCTCAGGGCCGCACGTCCGCCCGCAAAAAAGATGTCGCAGTCGGGCGCGACGAGGCGCATCAGTGCAACGGAGCGGATAATCTCCTCGTCGCTGAGCGGAGGCTGCCCCTCCAGCGGCGTCCCTGCGATGGGACAGAGAATATTGACCGGAATGGAGCGCGCGCCGGCCTCGCGGGCCTCGACGGCGAGCTCCAGACGCTGACGCATGCTCTCGCCCATGCCGATGATGCCGCCGACGCAGACGCTCATGCCCTCATCGATGGCGGCGCGGATAGTCGCGAGCTTGTCGGCGCGTGTATGCGTCGTGCAGAGGCGGCTGAAAAGGCTTTCGGCAGCCTCGAGATTACAATGATAGCGCGTGACGCCCGCCTCGCGGAGCATCCGCATCTGCTCGCGCGTCAGCAATCCCATCGAAGCACAGAGCTTGACCGGACCTCGCGCCGACAGTTCGCGGAAAAGTTCACAGAACCCGGGCATCTGCGACGGCATGACCCGACGCCCCGAGGTCACCAGGCTGAAGCGCTCGACGCCGCGGGCCGCAATACGGTCATATGCCTCGAAAAGGTCGCGACGGTCAATGACGGGATACTCCCGGCAACCCGTATTGTAATGTGCGCTTTGGGCACACCAGTGGCAATCTTCCGGACATCGGCCCGAACGCGCGTTGACGATGGAGCAGGTATGTATTACGTTCCCGCGCAACTCCCGGCGCACGCGGTCGGCCTCATCGCAGAGTTCATCGAGGGTCAGACGCTCGCCGAGCGCCAGGGCCGCATCTATAGAAAGGGGCATGATTTCCATTCGCGACGATTTTGGTTGCCACAAAGATAAGAATTTTCCGCCACATTGCCAAACAGAATCGTAACCATCCGAACTAAGCCGACTATTAACAGACAAAAAATCTCAGGAGTCATT
>CAZKOF010000051.1:0-13515 GCA_964554335.1 uncultured Bacteroides sp. | reverse complement strand
GCAAAGATACGAATTATTTCTCTGATATGCAAATATCTAATTTATAGAACCTACCTTAATAAGGTTCAACATATGGACGCTCAAAGGTACGCATCATACCCGACTCCGGCAAACTTTAACCCAATTATTTTTCAACTTTTTTGAACGTCAACCATAACCACGCACACAAAAGCCTGGACTGCAACCTATTGCCCAAAAACACAACAAAAGCACAACCACACCCGTATTGACACACTATTGCCACATCTGCCGCAAAAATCACGAAAAAAACGCCACAAAACCGAAAAATCCGCAATGATAAGCAGACTTTGTCGTCAGCCAAATTACCCCCTCAATTTCCCAAACAGTCCGCTTTTATCTCCAAGATTTTCGCAAATTTCCACGCCCAAGTCAACGACCGAAACTTCCGTTGGTGTGTTGTGTACGAGTTCGAGCGGCACGGGTGGTGGACGGTCGAAGCCGTCTATCTCAGCAACACCATGCGCAAGGAGGAAAGTATCAAGAGTTTCATAAAATTTTCGTAACTTTGCTGCCGGAAAGGCTGAAACCTCTCTACGACATTGTGAAATAATAAGAAACGTTATGCGTATCTTGTAATTGGAAACCTGAGAATTTTTCAATCGTGTACAAAGATAGCATAGTGGTTCTCACGTGTATATGCGTGAGTCTGCTATTGTTATATCTGTACACAAGGCATTCTCAGGGCCTCCAATTCGATGTGGCATAGTTGGCTCACGTTTTTTGATAGTCAAATTTTCGCAAAGAGCCTTTGCGAATGCATATAATAAATACCTGAAATGTTTTTTCATTTCACTCTGGGTGCCAGTTTCATGTTCTCGCTTATGATAGCGTGGCTTTTTTGGCGCCATCGTCACGACTTCATTTCTCGGCTTGTTGTGGCTCTGATGATTGTTGTATCCGTAGGTTTCCTTAAAGATTTGTTTTCGTCAGGTGATTCAATGCTTTCGGTGTCTGTTGATATAGTCGCCGTTCCTCTGTATGCGTCCATCCTATATGAGTTGTGTGTTCCGGGAAAACTCAAAATTAAAACTATACTTTTATTTGAATTACCCTTCGTAATCTTTCCCATACTCATTGCCATAACAGGATTAAAACTGTTTTATTATATTGACTTGGTTTTAGGCATTATTTTAGGTTTACTTACATTCACTTGGGCGTGTTTTGCAATTCCGCGTTATAATCGCAGGTTGAAAGCTTCCTTTTCTTATGACGATGACATTGACTTGAAGTGGTTAAGTTCTATTCTATGGTCGTTTTTTGTTTTACTTGCAATATGGGGATTAAGTTGTATCATATACAACCCGTGGCTTGACCTTGCATATATGTATTGCACCCTGATAATGTGGGGATTGATAAGTTTCTTTCTGTACAAACACAAAAATGTTGTTGACGAACTTAAACCCATAGACCCCAAGCTTGTCATATCTAATTCTCGAGAAGAATTATTTGAACGCATACAGAAACTGATAATATCTGAGAAACTATATCTCAATCCGCAATTGAAACTTTCCGATATTGCACGTCTTGCTAATACTAACCGATCTTATGCGAGCGCTTTTTTCAACTCTCAGAATACTACGTTTTATGACCATATAAACGGTATGCGTATAGGGTTTGCCAAGACACTGCTTGCCGACCCTAACCGACGCATTGAGGATATTGCTTTTGAATCAGGATTTAACTCGCGTCAAAGCTTTAATCGCGTCTTTACCTCCATTGAAGGCATTTCACCCTCCGATTTTAGGCTACAGCTATAATTATTTATACATCAGATGTTTTTATAAGTTGTTGCATGGCTTTTACCCATTATGACCTATGCTAATGACAATTATACCCGTTATTGCATAGCTTTATACTGATTGTGCTTTTAGCCTAAAAATTTAGCCATAAATTTGCAACAGAATTCAAAAACCAAAATCATTCACAACATGAAAAAACTTCTATTTGCGATGGCAATAACCATCATTACCACCATCGGTGTAAGCGGCTGCAGCGGTAACAAAGGAGAAAGCGGCAACGTATCGGACAGCGAACAAGTGTCGGAGACAACGGAATCGACTGAATTTGACTATGCCGGCATCAATGCTTTGGCGAATAAATCGGAATTGTCTTCTTCCGACTACGATTTCTTGCTTGATCAGATTGAAATCCTTACTAATAAGGCCATCGAAATGGGCAAAGATGAGTACGAAAAATCTTTCAGCAACATGACTGAAGAACAGGTGTCGGCCATCCTCGTTCTTGGTGCCGGTCTGCAGGCTGCGGCCAAGAATGGAAAACTTTCGGATGCCCAGCTTAAACGTTACGAGGAACTACGAGCAAAAGACCCGACTAAGAAATGATGAAGAACAGACTCCTGCTGACTTTCGTATCGCTATGCATTGGCTTTTTCTCTGCCAATGCTCAGCGATATGTTGTTGATTTGCTATTTGCAAACGACTCTGTACCAGTTTACACGATAGAGGAATCTAAACAATATGACGCTGAAAATGAGGGTACGAAAGCTTTCGCAATCCAAAATGGAGAAGAGATTACGATTACTCGTGTACTAAAAGGCAACGAGAGTATCGGCGTAATAGTAAAGGATGGAAAAGAGTATGCTGTGAGAGGTGCATACCTCGTCCTTAGCGAAAACAACCCCGAAGGCACAATTGACTTATTTCCAAACTTAAGAGTAAAGGGCAAACATACAACCATAGAGCATTTTTTCACAACTATGACCCCATATTGGATTATAGCAGTGTTCTTTCTCTCTGCTATTGCGTTTGCCTTCCTCGGTCGCATTGAGGCATTCCGCAAAATGGCTCTTTTAGGAATGCCTGTCTGCATTCTTCTTGCATCGCTTCTTGAAATTTGGGCTTATGTTTCAATTGGAAGCAGTGTCTTTTGGTGGTGCGATTACGACAAATATGGCTTTTGGAGTTCGGCATTGAGAGCCATTCCATATGTAGCTTTCTGCGCATTCCAGATTTTCAGCATCAAACTCTACGAACAAGTGCTATTTGGGAAAGATTCCGACAACGAAATATCCATTAAGCCAATGGCTATCAGTATGGGCGCCTGCATACCTTTGACACTGATAGCGGTCTTTGCCGGTGCCGTTTGGTGGAGGAGTGCGAATGAGGTTGTCGCATCAGTTGTGTTTCTTCTATCCTTGGGAGCTGGGACATTCATAACGTTACGAAGAAATATTCAAACGCTTGGTAAACTTAGTGGCGTCTTGCTTACGGCATTTATCGGTGTTTATATTGTTGGCACTATTATTGCCACAGTGGGTATTATTGCGCTATTGTTGCGTCTGATACTGCAAATGATAGTATTTTTGGGCTGCATCGCTGCAGTCATATTCTTAGCCGGGAGTGCAGGTGGTTCAGGAGGCGGTAACGGAGGTAATAAAGCTGCATGGCGTAACGAAGACGGCACATGGTCTAATGGCGACGGTCAAAAATATAGCTCAATGCCGCAAGCAAAACGATAAACATTTGCGCTTATAAATCAAGAATTCGCAGGTAAGCAACGCCTCGTGCCGTTCTTCAACCGCTCGGATAACGAAGACATGATACTTGCCATCCATGTCGGTCAACAGATTAGATGATGCGGCGAAGTGCACTGAGGGTTTCGCGGAGGGCGCGTGCACGGAAGAGGATACTGAGGCTTAGGTAGAGCAGCAAGTAGAAAGGCAAGGTCAGCCAGATGTTAAGACTCAACAGATTCACGATGAGGTAGCTCGCGACACCACAGGCAACCGAAGCAGCGAAGATCGGCACGAGGATGCGCACCTGAGTGCGCAGGTGGAAGCCGACATGGCGCGACGCCAGCAGAGCATTGACTATGAAGATGTTGAAGTTGCTTAGCGCGAGAGCACATAGCAACCCCATCATGCCGAAATTCATTCCGACGAGCAGCAGAACCAGCAGCATTCCCCACTTATAGAAACTCCACAAGAAGAGTGTGCGGCTGCGACCGACTGCTGCAACGGCATAGAAATTGATGTTTTGCAATGCCACGAAAAATCCGCCGCAACAGAGCATCTGGAAGTATGGCGCCGCTCCTGCCCACTTGACGCCATATAGCATGGTGAACGTCGGCTCGGCAAGCATTATCAGCAAGATGAGCAGCGGGAACATCAAATAGCCGACAACACGCATATTCATTGCCAGCACTTCGCGCAGACGCACCGAGTCGTCTTGCAGAGAGCTATATACGGGAAACATTACCTGCACGAGAATTTGCGGCAGCTGATAGCTGGTTATGAGGTCAATTTTTTGTGCCTGAGAGTAGAGGCCGAGTTGCCCGACTGAAAAACGGCGGCCTATAATGACATTCTGGAAGTTAGTGCAGAACACCTGAAGCACATTGGCCGCAAGAAGATAGCCCCCGAAGCCGAAGAGCTCGCGAAACCGGGCAAGAGAGAAGCGCAGCGCCGGAAGCCACCGTCCAATGATAGAAACGACTATGAACTGCATCGCGACGAGCACAACCTGTGACCACACAAGACTATATACACCGAAGCCGTTACGGGCAAGCAGGATGCCGACGCCTCCCGAGGAGAGCGCTGCGATGATGTTGACGACGGCGAGAGTGCGGAACTCCAGGAGCTTGCGCAGACGGCTGACCTGCACAACCATCAGCGAGTTGAAAACGATGACCAACCCGAGCAACCGCGTGACGAGCGTCAGTTCAGGCTGATGAAAGAAATCCGCAATCATCGGCGCCGCGGCAAAGAGCATGATGTAGAGCACTATGGCAAGGCCGAGATTCCAGCAGAAAATGGTTGAATAATCATCGCGGGTCGGCGACTTTTTCTGAATCAGTGCATTTCCGAATCCACCGTCAACAAGCACCGAGCTGACGTTGGTGAAGATTGTTATCGCCCCGACCAGACCATAATCATCGATCGAGAGAATGCGCGCCATTATGAGGTTTACGACGAAAGAGACTCCGAGCACCGTAAAACGGTCAATCGTGGCCCAGACGGTTCCTCGTGCGGCTTTTCTCTCGAGCGTCTTGTCCATCATCGTTGTAATCTGGTGTTGAGCAGGTTCCGTAACGCCGTGTCGGAGGGCATCAGCACCCACGACTGAAACTGAGTCAGCGACACCGGCACACTGTAGTCCATCCGTCCCGGGAACTCGCGGGCAATCTGTTCGGCCAAAGTGCTATTGGCAACGGTGAGGCCAACGCTATCGGCCCCGAGAGCCAGTTCGGTCAGCAGCCGTTCGGTAGTTGCGTCGCGCTCGTTGACATAAATTGTTTCGCCGATTTCCCGTGCGAGATTATTGAGCCGCGCAACCATAGGCGAACCGGCGGGAACAGTGACGGTCTTCCCCGCAAGTTGCAGGGGCGACGTAAGCGCCGGCGCGGCTCCGGCGGAGTCGAGGCGCTGAACGAGAACCTGACGGTCAAGATATATCGGCTCCGTGAAGATATATTTCTGTGCTGCATCCGCGGTTTGCGGCAAATCGGCAATCACGAGGTCATAGCGACCGTCGCGCAGGCCGCGAAGGCCCTCCGAGGGATTGGTTATCGGATATATGCGATAGGGAATGCCGAGCGAGACCAGGGCATCATAATCGCGACCGCGCAGGGTGTCATTTTCATAATAAAATGACCCTGGAGCGTATTGCATGGCAACGCGCAGGGTATCACCCTCGACGTCATCGCCATCCGTGCTCCATTGGCGGCAACGCTTCAGACTGAACATGATTCCGAAAACCACGATGAGCAACACCACGTAGAGAAGTATTCTTCCGGCAGGTTTCTTTTCTAACTGTTTCATACTCCAATAAAAACGCACAGACGCACTCTTTAGTTGGCAAAATCGACACAGAGGCCGAAAAGGAAACGATGAGGATTCATCGGATAATGCAGGGCCGAGAAATATTTCGAGCCGCCGAAAAGTCCTTGATTGAAGTGGGAATAAAGCACGTAGAATTTAACCTTTTTGAGTTTCAGGTTGGCATATGCGTCCATCATCGGATAGTTGCCGACAAGTCCGTCCCAGCAGTTGGTGAAACTCATTACCGCAGGGTTATAGCCCAACGCGGAATAACGCGTCATGTAACTGCAGTCAACGCCAATCTGCGCACGCAGGGTCGCGACGCGGAAAAGGAGATACATATTGCTAAAGACCGTCAGCTCAGGTAGCGGAATGACATGCTGATTGCTCGATTCCTGATAAGTTATCTTATTGTCCCAGTTAAATATTCCGAATTTCAGTTTCTGGTCGAGCGAGGCCGAGAAAACCTGTACGATGCCCCCGTGTTGAACAGGGACTCCGGCGTCATTGAAGTAGACGAGGTTCTGCACATTCTCCAGTCCGGCAGAGAGCGTGGTGCCGGTCAGCGGGAAACTGATGACCCCGCCGAAACGCAGGCGACGCGTCTTTCCGAAGTTGTTTTTCCAGATGAAGTGGTTGCTGATATAATTGCGCAGGAAGTATGAGGGCAAACGGTTGGCGAAGTCAACGTAGCCACGCACGAACGACGTGTCATTTCGCAGCCTGACGCGAAAGTCGATATTTCCTCGGGCATATACCTCGCCGGCCTTGGCTCCGGCAAGACCTATCCGCGCATCGGCATCGTATCGCAACAGCGAGCCTGAGACTTTGTTGAGGCGGCCGCCGATGAAGATGGAGTTTTGGGTTTCACGCGGTATTACACCGCCCGTGAATGCTCCCTCGGTGAAATAGTCAGCCTGAGTGTAGCGCGCAACTTCGTGCATGGCATAGGCCGCAAGACCGAACTTGACCCAGTTCTTGAAGCCCTCGAGCAGCTCAATGCCGAGGGCGTTTCGCAGAGTCCACTGCTTGGTTATCTCCTCGGTTGTGTTGGTGAAATATGTGTTCGCATAGAAATCATTGTCGTTGGCAGACGCATCGGTGAAACGGTGTTGATCCATGCGGAAGTCAAAGGTCCAGAAGAACTGGCTCGCAGGCACGAATTCCATCACCGAATCCGCCTCGTTCCAGCGGTCGAAACCCATGCGATAGCGGTTAATCATCCAGAACTGATGACCCTGCAAATGACTTTGTGCCGCATCAAGATTAACGGGAATCTGCTTCGTGCCAATGCTCGACGAGCCGCCCTGAACGGCCGCAGGATCGGTGATATAGAGGTCGTCGGCAATGCCTCCGTTCTCAAAATTGCGGACATTCCAGTTATTGAACATCGCCATCATCTGATAACGTTCACCAAGGTATGAGCCGTTGAGGCCCCAGTTGAAATGCTTGCCCGATTGCGACTCAAACATGCCGCGGCTATAGAGATAGCTCAGCCATGCACCGACCTGGGCGCGCCGGTTGATGTTGCCGCTGAGGCGCGCACGCAGCCAGTCCTGGGTTGTCTGCGAGGAGCCGCCCGTGTTGAAGCCAACCAAAGTCATCGGCACACGAGTGTTGAAAAACGGCGTATTGTCAACCCTGGGTAGATAGGGGTGGAGAGCGTCGTTGAAAAAGAAGTCGCTCTGATCCGGGCGCTCGAAATATGTCATATACCGGCCGGAACCACCGAGATTGCCGGTAATGGCCGCTGCCGAGCCGAACTGCAGGTGAGGAATGGCAACGCTCTGCGCATAGTTCTCCATCACAGTGTCGACAACGGCCGCCGAACGGTCGGCAAGAATGTCGCTGACCGTCCAAGCTTTCTGGTCGGCAATGGCGCGGTCCCAGATTATCTGCGCTTGCTTTGCCCCTCCCTGTTCGGCCTGAGCAGGCTCTTCGCGGGCCACAACCGAAAGGGCTGCAACCGCACATATTGACACAAGAAGAAATCGGAGCGTTCGCATATGACTGCAAAGTTACAAAAAATACCTTAGACCGCCAACCCTCAGGATATCCGCGCCCAATTCATCGTGCGGTCGAACATTCGGGAGAGGGTCAGGCGCACCCCCGGGTGCATTTCGAGCTGCGGATCAGCATCGAGAAGCGTCTCGGCGCCACGCCGTGCCTGTTCGAGAATCTGAGTGTCGGTCACCAGCGACGCCATTTTAAGGTCAACGGAGAGCCCGCTCTGCATCGTCCCCTCTATATCGCCCGGGCCGCGCATTTTCATGTCCTCTTCGGCAACCACGAAGCCATCAGTCGTTGAGGTCATGATCTCGAGGCGGTGGCGCGTATCGCGGCCGATGTTATGTTTCGACATGAGTATGCAGTAGCTTTGGTCGGCGCCACGCCCTACCCTCCCGCGCAACTGATGAAGCTGACTGAGGCCGAAGCGCTCGGCGTTCTCAATAATCATCACCGAGGCGTTTGGAACGTTAACGCCGACCTCAATCACCGTGGTGGCAACCAGAATCGAGGCCTCGCCGCTTATAAACTTCTGCATCTGACGGTCTTTTTCGGCGGGTTTCATGCGGCCGTGGACCATGGCGACTTTGAAATCCTTGAACAACCGGGAAATGAATTCATATCCGTTTTCAAGAGAGCGGAGATCAAGTTTCTCGTTCTCGTCAATGAGCGGATAGACGATATATGCCTGGCGGCCGGCAAGGAGCTGGCGGTGGAGGGAGTCATAGATTTGCTGACGTCGGTCGTCATAACGCAGCAGGGTGGTCACCGGCTTACGGCCGGGTGGCATCTCGTCGATAATGCTGACGTCGAGATCGCCATAGACTGTCATGGCGAGAGTGCGGGGAATCGGCGTGGCCGTCATCACAAGAACGTGGGGCGCGATTTCGGCTTTCTGCCACAGACGGGCACGCTGGGCCACACCGAAACGGTGCTGCTCGTCGATAACGACATAGCCCAAACGGGCAAAGCGGACATTGTCTTCGATTACGGCATGAGTGCCGATAAGTATGTGCAGGGAGCCGTCGAGCAGACCGGAATGAATTTCCTCGCGCTCTTTTTTAGGCGTGGAACCCGTCAGCAGGCGCACCTTGACACCGACTTGTCCGGCAAGAGCCGAAATCGTGTCATAGTGTTGGGCGGCGAGAATCTCAGTAGGAGCCATCATGCAGGCCTGCGCGCCGTTGTCGATTGCAATCAGCATTGTCAGCAACGCAACGAGTGTCTTTCCCGAGCCTACGTCGCCCTGCAACAGGCGGTTCATCTGGCGTCCGGTGTTCATATCGGCGCGAATTTCCTTTATGACCCGCTTCTGCGCCCCGGTCAACTGAAAGGGCATGCACTCGGAATAGAATCGGTTGAAATAGTCACCCACCCGGGTGAAGCTCCAGCCGCGCAACGCCTGCTTGCGATTGCGACCAAAGCGGATTATATTGAGTTCAAGAAAGAAAAGTTCCTCAAATTTCAGGCGAAACTTCGCCCTCTCGAGCTCTATCATATTTGACGGACGATGAACAACCCGCAGAGCTTCGCCGCGCGGCATCAGACGCCACGCCGCCATTATTTCGTCGGGAATAATCTCGCGGACCGCCACTCCGGCATTGAGGGCATTGATTACCCAGGTGTGTATCTGACGCGATGTGACGCCCTTTGAGCGCAACCCTTCGGTCAGCGGGTAGACTCCGCGCAAACCCTTGTAGGTTTCGGCCGAAGCCTCGGTGTCGAGCTCTGGGTGAACAAGTTGCCACCGATGGTTATACTCAGTGGGTTTCCCGAAAAGCACGTAGGTAATGTCTGGATTGAGCGACTTGGCTATAGACTTGACCTGGCGGAACCAAACGACCTCCATAACGCCGGTGCCATCGGTAAAGAGCGCCGTGAGCCTCGTTTTAGGTCCTTCACCCTGGACCTCGGCAGATAAGAATCGGCCCTTGACCTGAATCTGAGGGAGTTCGGCGCCGCGGAGGTCGGCAATCTTATATATCTGCGAACGATCGAGATAGCCCGTAGGATAGTGCTCCAGCAGGTCGCCAACGGTTTTCACGCCCAACTCCTTGGTCAGCAAAGCTGCTTTTATCGGACCGATACCTTTTAGATACTTTATGTCAGTCGAGGCATCCATCTTCAAGATAGAGAGCTGCAATTTTCAAGTCCATAGGGTGGGTAATCTTGAGGTTGTAAGGATGACCATCGACCATCACGATGTCGTCAAACCCGGCGGCCGACATAACCGAGGCATCGTCGGTGAAGTCCGGCCTCTCGGGCAGGGAATATGCTGCGCGGAGCAGGTCGGCACGAAAGGCCTGTGGCGTCTGAACGGCACGAAAGTCTGCGCGATTGACGCTCGAACCATCGACCCTGCGCAGGGTGTCGGTCACCGCAACTACGGGAATGGCGCCCTGATGCTGTCTGCAGGCATCGGCAACACGTCCGATTATTTTGCGAGAGACCAGCGGGCGTGCGCCGTCATGAACCATTATTATATCGGCATCTATATGACGGCAAGCCTTCAGGGCATTGCGCACAGACTCCCAGCGTGTGCGGCCGGGAGGCGCCGTGATTGCGCCTGCGGGCACATAGTCAGCCCACGCCGGATCGATGACGACAACGAGCTGCGCCCCGCTGAAGCGCGCGCAGGCATGCGCGAGAACCGTTTTCCCGGCGAGGTCGCAGAACTGCTTGGGCCTGTCGGCTCCGAAGCGCGAGCCGACACCGCCGGCAGCTATTATGACTATTGTTCGAGACACTTTTTTGAGTGGGTAGTGGGCAGTGGGTAGTTAATGTGTGACAATCCCCGCCTTCGACGGGAAAGCGGGGACTGACCGGAGCCACAACGGGGGCTCGAACCCCGGACCTTTTCGTTACGAATGAAATGCTCTACCGACTGAGCTATTGTGGCATTGCGTAATTCGGGTGCAAAGTTACGCAATTTTTTGAGAAATACAAACCCATTCTCGCGAAAAATTCTTAACTTTGCGCAAAACTTTCATCATCATGTTGATTATTGGCATAGCAGGAGGCACCGGAAGTGGAAAGACCACGGTGGTGCGCAAAATCATCGCCGAACTTCCCCCCGAGGAGGTTGCGGTCATCTCTCAAGACTCTTACTATAAGGACTCGAGCCACATCCCGCCGGAGCTCCGCCAGAACATCAACTTCGACGAACCTGCGGCCTTTGACTGGCCCCTGCTCGTCAGTCATCTTGAGGCCCTGAAGCGCGGAGAGGTGATCGAAATGCCGACCTATAGCTACCTGACGTGCACACGCCAGGCCGAGACCGTGCGCGTTGAGCCGCGCGACGTTGTCATCGTCGAGGGCATTCTTGCTCTCTGCGACGAGCAACTGCGCTCAATGCTCGACGTCAAAGTCTTTGTCGACGCCGATGCCGACGACCGGCTGATTCGCCTGATTGCCCGCGACTGCGTTGAGCGCGGACGCACACCGCAGCAGGTGCTCGACCGCTACGTCAGGGTGCTCAAACCGATGCACCGCATGCACATCGAACCATCGAAAAATTACGCAGACCTCATCGTGCCCCAGGGCGGTCACAACATAGTTGCCATGCGCCTGCTGACCGATTATATTGAAAGCCGACTCGGAAAAGGATGATACTGCGAACCGAAAACCTCGTCAAAATCTACGGCCGCCGCACCGTTGTCAACCATGTGAGCATCGACGTCACCCAGGGTGAAATCGTTGGACTGCTCGGCCCCAACGGCGCCGGAAAGACAACAACGTTCTATATGACCACGGGACTAATCACGCCCAATGAGGGCGAGATTTTTCTCGATGACCTCAACATAACGAAGTTTCCCGTCTATAAGCGCGCGCGCCACGGCATCGGCTACCTGGCCCAGGAGGCATCGGTTTTTAGAAAACTGTCGGTTGAAGATAATATCCGCGCCGTGTTGCAACTGACCGACCTGTCGCGCCACGACCAGAAACTGAAGCTCGAAACATTGATTCAGGAGTTCTCGCTCCAAAAAGTGCGCAAAAACCATGGTGACCGCCTCAGCGGCGGTGAACGCCGACGCACCGAAATTGCGCGATGTTTGGCAATTTCACCGAAATTCATAATGCTCGACGAGCCCTTCGCCGGCGTTGACCCGATTGCCGTTGAAGAAATCCAAAGCGTCGTCTACCACCTGAAAGAGAAGAACATCGGCATCCTCATCACAGACCATAACGCCCCTGAAACGCTATCAATCACCGATCGCGCCTATCTGCTCTTCGAGGGCAAAATTCTTTTTCAGGGCTCATCGGAAGAGTTGGCCGAGAACCCCACTGTGCGTGAAAAGTATCTCGGCCGCAACTTCATTTTCCGTCGCAAGGTTTTTTAGTTGCGAGGCGTCGTAAGAGCCTGTCTGAGATCATCGATAATATCTTCGACATCTTCAATGCCGACCGACAGGCGTATAAGAGTCGGGTCCACACCGGCCTCACGCAGCTGCTCGTCGGAGAGCTGACGGTGGGTATGACTCGCAGGATGAAGCACACAGGAACGCGCATCGGCGACATGAGTGACAATAGCAATAAATTTCAGGCGGTCCATAAACGCGATTGCATCCTCGCGCGAGCCTTTGAGCCCGAATGCGATGACGCCGCAGGTTCCATCGGGCATCTGTTCTCGGGCCAGCGAATAATAGGGGCTTGAAACCAGACCGGGATAGTTGATCCACTCAACCTCAGGCTGTTCTTCAAGCCATAATGCCACAGCCAGAGCATTCTGACAGTGGCGCGCCATGCGCAGATGAAGCGTCTCCAGACCGAGATTGAGCAAGAACGCATTTTGGGGCGACGGCGAAGAACCCAAATCGCGCATCAGGTGCACGATGGCCTTTGTCAGAAACGCAGAGCGGCCAAAAGCCTTAGTATATGTCAGACCGTGATACGATTCGTCGGGAGTTGTCAGGCAGGGATACTTGTCGGCATAAGCCTCCCAATCGAAATTGCCGGAGTCAACGAGAGCACCGCCGACTGCCGTTGCATGTCCGTCCATATACTTCGTCGTGGAATGAGTTACGATATCAGCACCCCACTCTATCGGACGGCAGTTAATCGGCGTGGCAAACGTGTTGTCAATAATCAGGGGCACGCCCTCGGAGTGGGCAATACGCGAGAATTTGGCGATATCCAGCACCTCAACGCCCGGATTTGAGATAGTCTCGCCGAACAGGGCTTTTGTGTTAGGCCGGAAAGCCGCGCGGATTTCATCTTCAGAAGCATCGGCATTAACGAACGTCACGTCAACTCCATACTGCTTCAATGTAACTGCAAAGAGGTTGTAAGTGCCGCCATAAATAGTCGAAGCGCTGACAAAATGATCGCCGGCCTGACAGATATTGATTATAGCATATAGATTTGCGGCCTGACCGGAAGAGAGAAGCATGGCCCCCACTCCACCCTCGAGCGCGGCAATTTTCGCAGCAACGGCATCGCACGTCGGGTTCTGAAGGCGCGAATAGAAATAACCGCTTTCTTCAAGGTCAAACAACCGAGCCATCTGCTCCGAGGTTTCATACTTAAAAGTTGTGCTCTGAAATATCGGGAGCACGCGGGACTCGCCTTTCTTAGGCTGCCACCCGCCTTGAACGCATATAGTATCTCTTTTCATATTCTTATGATTTGTGCAAGCCTAAACCGAAAAAACAGATTGATAAATTTGATTTTTTCTAATCACGGCGAACATTCTCGCCACGAGCTTGGCT
>CAZKOF010000050.1:0-14509 GCA_964554335.1 uncultured Bacteroides sp. | reverse complement strand
AGCCCGAGCCCCTGCCGCAGTTCGCGCCGCAGCCGGCGCCTCAGGTGGCTCCCCGGGCCGAGCCGACTCCGGGGCCTCGGGACGTTGTGCGCATCAATCTCTATGGCACGGTTTTGACATTCGCTAAGCCGAATGTAGGAGACCTCGGGTGCTCTTCAACTACCGACCGGGCCATTGCCTGTTTCTGGCGTAAACTCGCCGACGGGCGCATGGACGCAACTCTCCGTGACTGTCTGCGCGAGCGCTCGGAGCGCCGGTTCAACGATTGGGCTTACCTGCAGATGCTGGAGCGGATCGGTGCGCAGCTCTACTCCGGCGATCCGACCTCGCGAATCGTGGTGACGGCTTATCTTTATGCCAATTCGGGTTATAAGATGCGCCTGGCGCGCACGTCCGGGAGGTTGTCGATGCTTTTCGCCAGCGAACATGAGATATATAGCCGTTCCTACTATAAGATTGACGGATTAAAATATTACCCGTTGGAAAGGGGGCTGCGCGGCGAAACGTCGGTCTGCGAGGCTTCCTTCCCGGGTGAACGTCCGTTGTCGCTGCTCTATGTCAGCGAGCCGGAACTCGACATGCGCGAGTCTGATGCGAGGGTATTACGGTCAAACCGCGGCATAGAAGTAACGGGCAGGGTGAATGCCAATCTTATGGATTTTTTTGAGGCGATGCCGATGTCGTCGGTCGGAAATGACGTTCTGACCTGCTGGGCAATGACCTGCAATAGCCCGCTATGTGCCGTCGCGCGGCAATCGCTCTATCCCCGGTTGCGCGAGGCTATCGGCGGCAAGCCGCTGCGTGAGCAGGTTGAATTGCTTTTGAACTTCGTGCAGACGGCTTTCGACTATGAATATGACGACAAGGTCTGGGGCGAGGACCGGGCATTCTATCCCGACGAGGTGCTTTACTATCCTTATAGCGACTGCGAGGACCGCACGGCGTTGTTCACCCGCCTGGTACGCGACCTCACGGGGTTGGAGTGCGCCATTTTGCTCTATCCGGGTCATTTGGCTGCCGCCGTCAGGTTCCCTTCGGCCGAGGGAGGCAATGGCGACAGAATCACTCTCGACGGTGAGGAATTCATTATTTGCGACCCGACGTATATAAACGCCGGAGTGGGTATGGCGATGCCCGGACTCGATACTTCATCATTGAGGGCAATGGTGCTGCGATAGGATTTTTTTTTGTTAAAATTGGGGCGGGGTTTGAAAAATGTTTGTAACTTTGCGGCACTATGAAAGTGACCAAAATTCTTTACGTTGCCGCTGCGGTGCTCCTTGCGGGGTGTGCTGCGAAGACTCCGGGCGAGGATAAGCTCGTCATTGTCCATACAAATGATACGCATAGTCATATCGATCCGCTGACCGAGAATGACCTCGGGGGGGTCTTGCGCCGTAAGGTTATCATAGACTCCATTCGCGAGGCTAATCCCAACGTGCTGGTGATAGATGCCGGCGACATCGTGCAGGGAACCCTCTATTTCCACCTGTTCAAAGGAGAGGTCGAGCAGCAGATGCTCAACGAGTTAGGCTATGATGTTCAGATTCTCGGAAACCATGAGTTCGACAACGGCATGGAGTCGCTAAAGAAGATGCTCGACGCAGCCGAGCCAGCATTGGTTGCGTCGAACTATGACTTCACGGGGTCGGTCCTCGACGGAATGTTTCAGCCATATATAGTCAAGCAATATGGCAAGCATCGCGTCGGCATCATGGCTCTGAACCTCGACCCTAAAGGTATGGTTGCCGAAGGCAATTATGAAGGAGTCAAGTATGTGCCCTGGAAGGATGCGACGCAGAAAACCGTCGGGAAACTGCGAAATGAAGAGGGTTGTGACTACGTCATAGCCGTCACCCACATCGGCTTCAGGGGCTCGGATGAGGACCCGAAGCTTTTTGGCGACGTTCAGGTGGCCGAACAGACGTCGGGAATTGACTTGATTATCGGAGGACATAGCCATACGCGTCTTGACCCGGCAGTCAAGGTGGCCAACGCCGATGGAGATTCGGTTATGATTGTACAGACCGGCAGGTATGGACAGTATGTCGGCGAAATTACTATGGACCTCAATTCGGGAGCTCTTTGCGAGAAGTTGATTTCGGTAGATTCGCGACTTGACGCCCGTCGCGATGAGGCGCTGATGGCCAAAATCGAACCCTATCGTGCCGGAATTGACTCCTTATATAATGTCACGGTGGCAAAAGTCGTGAGCGATACGGCTCTGACCAACCGCAGCGCCGCGATGATGAATTTCGACGCCGACTTTATTCTTGACCGCGGCTCTAAAATAGCAGGTTCACGGATTGACGGCGCTATCGGCAACAAAGGCGGCCTGCGCACTACCTGGAATCCTGGCGACGTTTCAGAAGGCGCGGCCATCGATATGATGCCGTTCCGGAATCGCATTGTGTTGCTCGAAATCTCGGGCAAGGACTTAGCCGAGGCTTTCGACGTCATGGCGGCCCGTGGAGGCGATGTCGTTGTCGGCATCACCTCGAAGTCTCAGATTGACCCCGGCAGGACCTATCGCATAGCGACTATTGATTATCTGGCCAACGGCGGCGACTATATGACTCCGCTGACCCGCGGAAGTCGCATTCGCGAGAGTTCTAAGTGGGCCTACGAGGACCTGCTCGACTATCTCCGTGCCAATCCCGAAATCAAACCCGACAACCGCATCCGCTTTTCAGTAAATTGATTCCTAATTTTTTAACTTTTAACTTTTAACTTAAAAATGCTTAGCACAAAAATTCAGGACGCTCTCAACGAGCAGATCAATGCCGAACTTTGGTCGGCTTATCTCTATCTTTCCATGGGGATGTATTGCGAGGAGAAAGGTCTCCCCGGTGTTGCCAACTGGTTCCGCATCCAGTTCAAAGAAGAGCAGGCCCACGCCGAAATCTTCATGAACTACATTCTTCGTCGCGGTGGCCGCGTGCTGCTCAAAGCCATTGACGCCGTGCCCGTTGACGGTTGGGCAACTCCTACTGACATTTTTCGTGCAACTCTCGAGCACGAGCAGAAAGTCACCGCCATGATCAACAATCTCTATGCTTTGGCTGAAGCCGAACACGACTACGCTACCCGCGACCAGCTCACATGGTTTGTCAACGAGCAGGTTGAGGAAGAGGAAAATGCCCAGGATCTCATCAACAAATTCAGCCTTATCGGCACCGACGGCCCCGGCCTCTATACTCTCGACCGCGAGTTAGCTGCCCGAGTATATAACGTACCCTCGCCCCTTCAGACTGCTGCAGAATAATGTCGACCAACACTACTGATGCCGCACGCAAGGTGACAACCCTGCGCATGCGCCGCATGAAAGAGCAGGGCGAGAAAATCGCAATGCTGACGGCGTATGACTTCACGATGGCAGGCCTCGTTGACGAAGCCGGCATAGATGCAATTCTTGTCGGCGACTCGGCGGCTAATGTCATGGCCGGCTATTCGTCGACTCTGCCGATTTCGGTTGACGAAATGATCCAGTATGCCTCAACGGTTGTGCGCGGCGTCAGGCGTGCGCTGGTGATCTGCGACATGCCTTTCGGCTCATATCAGGGCAATAGCGACCTCGCGTTGGCAAACGCCGTAAGAATCGTCAAGGAATCAGGCGTCGAGGCCGTAAAACTCGAAGGCGGTGCAGAGGTGCGCGAAAGTATTGAGAAAATCGTGAAGGCCGGTATCCCGGTAATGGGTCATTTGGGTCTGACCCCTCAGAGTATCAACGCATTCGGCACCTACAACGTGCGCGCAAAGTCTGAAGCCGAGGCTGCAAAACTCAAAGCTGACGCCTTGATGCTTCAGGAAAGCGGCTGCTTCGCCATGGTGCTTGAAAAGATTCCGGCCGCCCTCGCTGCCGAAGTCTCGCATATGCTCACAATTCCGACCATCGGCATCGGCGCCGGTTCCGGCACCGACGGTCAGGTGCTCGTTCTACAGGACATGCTCGGCATGAACCCCGGTTTCGCTCCCAAGTTCCTTCGCCGCTATGCTGACCTGGGCAACACGATTGTCAACGCCATTGGCCGCTACGTTGCCGACGTCAAGTCGGTTGACTTTCCCAACGAATCTGAGCAATATTGATTTGCAGTTACCGAAAAAATTTCGTAAATTAGCACCCTCATTTAACTTTAACTCTTAACTGAAAATTGGCAAAAGTCGTAATTATTGGCGCCGGAGGCGTGGGTACCGTATGTGCCCACAAGTGTGCGCAACATCCCGAGGTCTTCGGCCCTGAAATGGTCATCGCCTCGCGAACGAAAAGCAAGTGTGACGCCGTTGCGGAAGCTATCCGCAAGGCCGTGCCTCAGGCTCCGGCAATCATTACCGAACGCGTTGACGCCGATAGCGTTGACGAACTCGTTGAGCTCCTAAACCGCCATAAGCCAAAGCTGGTAATCAATCTCGCGCTGCCATATCAGGACCTCACGATTATGGAGGCTTGCCTGAAATGCGGCGTGAACTATCTCGACACGGCCAACTACGAACCCAAAGACGTTGCTCACTTCGAGTATTCATGGCAATGGGCCTACCGCGAGCGTTTCGAGCAAGCCGGTCTGACCGCCATACTCGGATGTGGTTTCGATCCCGGCGTCAGCGGTGTTTTCACCGCCTATGCTGCGAAACATTACTTCTCTGAGATGGAGTATCTCGACATTGTTGATTGCAATGCCGGCGATCACGGAAAGGCTTTTGCCACTAATTTCAATCCCGAAATCAATATTCGCGAAATCACCCAGAACGGCCGCTATTACGAGGACGGCAAGTGGGTTACGACCAAGCCGTTGGAGATACACGGTGCGCTGACATATCCGCGTATCGGCGCACGCGATAGCTACCTGCTCTATCACGAGGAGCTGGAAAGTCTCGTGCAGAACTTCCCCTCGATTAAACGCGCGCGTTTCTGGATGACCTTCGGCCGGGAGTATCTGACTCACCTGCGTGTGATTCAGAACATCGGCATGGCCCGCATCGACGAAGTTGAGTATAACGGCATGAAAATCGTGCCCCTGCAGTTCCTAAAGGCGGTGCTTCCCAATCCTCAGGACCTCGGCGAAAACTACCACGGTGAGACCTCTATAGGTTGCCGCATTTCCGGCAAGGACAAGGAGGGTAATCCACTGACCTACTATATCTTCAATAATTGCAGCCATGAGGCCGCATACAAGGAAACCGGCATGCAGGCCGTCAGCTACACCACGGGAGTTCCCGCAATGGTCGGCGCAATGATGTTCCTGACCGGCAAGTGGGCGCTCAAGGGCGTTCGCAACGTCGAGGAGTTTGACCCGGATCCTTTCCTCGAGCAGCTTGCTCTCAACGGCCTGCCCTGGGAGGAGGAGATTAACGGTGACTTGGAAGTAGACAAGATTTAAAAACTTAAAACCCCGGGCTTCAGTCCCGAATAAAGCCATGATTAAACCTTACGTTCTCGGTATCGACATCGGCGGTACCAACACAGTGTTCGGAATCGTTGACGCCCGCGGCACGGTTATCGCATCGGGTGCCATCAAGACCAAAAAACATCCTGTCTTCGACGACTATCTCGACGAACTCTACGATGAGGCCACGAAGCTCATCAAGTCCAATGACGCCGAAACGAAAATCGGCGGCATCGGTGTCGGCGCGCCCAATGCCAACTATTATACCGGCAAGATTGAAAACGCCGCTAATCTCATATGGAAAGGTGAACTGCCCCTGGCCCAGGGTCTTGCCGACCGCTTCGGCATTCCCGTTGCAGTTACCAACGACGCCAACGCCGCGGCTATCGGCGAGATGACCTACGGCGCCGCACGCGGTATGCGTGACTTCATCATGATTACGCTCGGCACGGGTGTCGGCTCAGGCGTTGTCTGCAACGGACAGATGGTCTATGGTGCCGACGGCCTTGCCGGAGAGCTCGGTCACGTCATTGCCCGTCGTGGAGGCCGCCTCTGCGGTTGCGGACGCTGCGGATGCCTGGAAACCTACTGCTCGGCCACCGGCGTTGTGCGCACGGCCATGGAATTCCTCGATGCTTCGCCCGCCGAGCCCTCGTTGCTGCGCACTATACCCGGCGCCGACCTGACGAGCAAGGATGTTTATGACGCGGCAATTGCCGGAGATTCGATTGCTCGGGGCGTCTATGAGTTTACCGGGCGGGTGCTCGGCGAAGCTCTCGCGGACTTTGCCGCATTCACTTCGCCCGAGGCATTTGTGCTTTTCGGCGGACTTGCCAAAGCCGGCGATCTACTCTTTAATCCCATGCGTGAAGCCTTCGAAAAGAATGCCATGTCATTCCATAAAGGAGGCAAGGTGAAAATCCTTGTTTCAGAGCTCAAAGAAGCCGATGCCGCAGTTCTCGGTGCCAGCGCCCTCGGTTGGGACGCCATGCGTGCAGCCAGCAGTGTAGACACCGCCCAGTAATCAAAAAACTCTATATGACTTTTACCCAAAAAGCCTACGCAATATTCGAGGAGGCAACAAGAGCCTATCACGTAACTGACAGTGTTGACGCGCCGTCGCCGAACCCTTATGACGAGGGTTCGGTCGACGCCGTGCTCTTTAGCAAAAACTGGGTCGACGCCGTGCAGTGGCATCTCGAAGACATTGTCCGTGACCCGGCGATCGATCCCGTTGTTGCTTTGGCTTTAAAGCGTCGAATTGACCGCAGCAATCAGGTGCGCACCGATATGGTCGAAGAAATCGATACGTTTTTCCGCACCAAATTTGCAGACGTCAAGGCCCTGCCCGATGCGTCAATAAATACGGAAAGCCCGGCTTGGGCGTTGGACCGTCTGTCTATTCTTGCCCTGAAAATCTGGCATATGCGTGCCGAGGTGGAGCGCCCTGACGCCGACGCTGAACATCGTGAGCGCTGCGCTGCAAAGCTCGCCGTACTCGAAGAACAACGCGAAGACCTGATTTTGGCAATCGATGCCCTGCTTGACGATATTGCTGCCGGACGCAAATACATGAAAGTCTATCGGCAGATGAAGATGTATAACGACCCGGCTACCAATCCGGTTCTATATGGCTCGAAAAAGTAAGGCCGACATACCCTCAGATATAGAACCTGACTACGATTCCGACGACCTGGACATACGTGCCGAGGCCGCGCGGCCACGTACCGAGACAGAACGTGACGTCGAGAAGGCATTGCGACCTTCGGAATTCGACTCTTTTGCCGGGCAGGAAAAAATTGTTGAGAACCTGAAGATTTTTGTTGCTGCCGCACGAATGCGCGGTGAGGCTCTCGACCATACTCTCCTGCATGGCCCGCCCGGACTCGGCAAGACTACACTCAGCGGGATTATTGCCAATGAACTCGGCGTCGGCATGAAGGTGACCTCCGGCCCCGTGCTCGACAAACCCGGCGACCTTGCCGGCATCCTGACGTCGCTGGAGCCTAACGACGTTCTCTTCATCGATGAAATCCATCGCCTCAGCCCCGTGGTCGAGGAGTATCTCTACTCGGCCATGGAGGATTATAAGATTGACATCATGATTGACAAGGGGCCGGGAGCGCGCACCGTGCAGCTGACCCTCAGTCCGTTCACCCTCGTTGGCGCGACTACGCGCAGCGGCCTGCTGACGGCACCGCTGCGCGCGCGCTTTGGAATCAATTTCCATCTTGAGTACTATGACTACGAAGTGCTCGAAAGCATCATCATGCGCTCCGCAAAGCTGCTGAACACACGCTGCTCCGAACGCGCGGCCCGCGAAATCGCCATGCGCAGCCGCGGAACCCCGCGAATTGCCAATGCACTGCTGCGTCGCGTGCGTGACTTTGCGATGGTCAAGGGTTCAGGCAACATTGACCCTGAAATTGCCCGCTATGCCCTCGAGGCTCTTAATATTGACAAGTATGGCCTCGATGAGATTGACAACAAACTTCTGCGCACTGTTATCGACAAGTTTGGCGGTGGTCCAGTCGGACTGACCACTATAGCCACTGCCATCGGAGAAGACGCCGGCACTGTCGAGGAGGTCTACGAGCCTTTCCTGATCAAAGAGGGATTCCTTATGCGCACGCCACGCGGTCGCCAGGTCACTACGTTGGCCTACACCCATCTCGGTGTCACCCTCCCCAACTCCGACAACACACTGTTTTGACGCCCCAAAGGCCTTTTGCAGACCCGGCACCACCAATAAAAATGGAGGAGGGTGTGCCGAAATTCATGGCGCGCCTTCTTTTTTATAACATGCTGAAAAACAATCGAGTATGATGTGGGTGCCTCAATTGGTGTTCACCTCCTACTTGATTATTATACTTCAAATTTTACCTCCTGAGAATCGAATATTTTGGAAAAATACTAAAAAATCAGTTGCCTGAAATATATCGAAACCTCAGAGGGCATTAAAAAAGGCTGCGCCTAATTTGACACAGCCGCCTCCATATTGGCATCGGTTTTGCAACACTCTCTTGAGTCGAGATTTTGATAAATGGATAATATTGTTTAACTTTGCAGTTTAGATAACGCAGCTGAGACATAGAGTTGTCTGATTGCGATTATCTTTACATAATTGATAATAGCGTTTGCTATTTGTTCCAAACAGAATGAAACGTCGGAAATTTCATTATATATGAACGGGAACAAGTTGTAAACGTCCTGCTTTTGCATGGGCGTGACATGCCGTTCATAACACCAATCCGACGGGTGCATTCTGGGCAGTTTCGCCCATGTTTTGCATATCCGTCTGATTCTTTATGAACATTGGCATTCGCATAAACTTAATGTTAAGAATGCTAATGTCCGAAACAAAATCAGAATGGTGTTTCTTTTTTCGACATTGTGGCAGGCCAAACGTATACGTCGCCATTGTTGATAACGTGCGCCGAGTTGTCCTCTCTGCCGGCTTGTTGGCTGCTTTAAGTATGACTGCCAAACCGCCGTTCGTTTCCCCCTACTATTATGGACCAAATGCTTTTCCGATTCCCGACGTGTTGCAAAATACCGCCGACGAGCTAACAGTCAGCTTATGTGCTGATTACTTCTCCGACAAAGATGGCAACACGGAAGACATCCTGCTAAAAACTCGAATACCCTTATGGACTAAAAGAGCCAATCTTTCGTTATGGTGGCAAGTCTACGAGTGGTATGCCACTCCGCAGGCAAAAGGGAGCTTGTCGGGCGATGTCTATGTCAGCGTTGACCTGCAACTAATGGTAGAAAGCCTCCGAAGGCCCTCATGGACGCTTAGAGCTGCGCTGAAAACTGCTTCGGGCGGGGGCTATGACATTGGCCGTTATTATGACTGTCCGGGCTATTTCTTTGATACATACTTCGGGAAGGTTTTTAGATTCAGTCAAATAGGTGTGCACGTGTGTGGAGGAGGCGGATTTCTCTGTTGGCAAACCGATAATGGCCGCCAAAACGACGCCGTGCAATATGCCGCATTGTTTGGCATTTCATGGAAAGGTTTTAGCGTCAGCGAGACGTTTAGCGGCTATGCAGGTTGGCAATCCAATTCCAAGCAATATGGCAGTCTCGTCCACGATGGACCAATGTCGTTAAAAACAAACCTGTCATATTTATGGAATCAATGGGAAATAAACGTAATGGTTCAACACGGCCTGATTGACTATCCCTATACCCAGTTTCAACTTGGTCTGACTTATTCTTTTGACATTCTCAGCCGACTTTGCCGCCCCGCCAATTAGAGGGTGCTGCAACACATTAATCTTCGCAAAATTGCCAACACATTGAGGGTGTTGCAGAACCGACGCCTTCATATCGGATTTCGGAGTTCTGCAACACTATCAATGTAATCGTATATTGTTGGGTTATTTTACGGTCCAGGTCTCGCCGGCGAGAATCATCTGGCGGAGGGTATCGAACCTGTGGACTGCTTTGGCTTGATCCTCAAGGGCTTCGTTGTAGGCGGGAGCTTCAACGTCGCGGATAACGCCGAGTGCCAGCGGCAGGGTGTGGCCGTCCATCAGCGCGAGCTGGCGGTGGAGAATGTCGTTCCGGCAGTATGCGTCGTGGGTGAGGACATTGTCAAGGGTATAGCCGTTTTCTCCGATTTTCACGGCCTTGAGTTCTAAACCGTCTCTAATCAAGCCGTATTCATTGTCTTTGCCGAAGAGCATTTTTTCGCCGTGGTGAAGGGTAATGGTGTGTTCGGCGCGGAGGGCTTTGTCGGCAACATCGGAGTGGATTCCATTATTGAAAATCATGCAGTTCTGTAGCACTTCGGTGACGGCGGCGCCGCGATGGCGTGCGGCGGACACCATACAGGCTCGGGTCGTGTCGAGTTCAACGTCGATTGAGCGGGCAAAGAACGTAGCTCGTGCGCCGAAAGCGAGTTCCGCAGGGATGAATGGGTCCTCGGTGGTTCCGTATGGCGATGATTTGCTGACGAACCCGCGGGGAGAGGTCGGGGAATATTGGCCTTTCGTCAGACCATAGATCTTGTTGTTGAGCAGCAGGATGTTAATGTCGATGTTGCGGCGCAGGGCGTGGATGAAGTGGTTGCCGCCGATTGCGAGGCCGTCGCCGTCGCCGCTGACCTGCCATACGGTCATTGCGGGATTGGCGATTTTGAATCCGGTGGCGATTGCCGCGGCGCGTCCGTGGATTGTGTGAAATCCGTAGGTGTTGCAGTAGTAGGGCAGGCGAGAGGAGCAGCCGATGCCGGAGATAACTGCGGTCATGTGGGGCGGAATGTTGAGCTCGGCCATTGCTTTGTGGAGGCAGCTGAGCACGGCGTGGTCGCCGCATCCGGCACACCAGCGTACGTTCTGGTCACTCTTATAGTCGGAGGGAGTGTATGTTGATGACATGTTATTGCAGGATTTCTTTGACGTGGTTAACTACTTCACTGACGAGGAAAGGCTGTCCTTGAATCTTGTTTATGCGGCGGATGTTGACGCCGGGAAATTTCGATTGCAGGTAGTCGGCGAGCATACCGGTGTTGAGTTCGGCAACGATGACGTTCTTGTAGCCGGCAATGATTTCGCCGAAGTTGCGGGGCAGCGGGTTGATGTAGCGCAGCTGGGTGAAGGCCACGGGGATGCCTTCGGCGTTGAGTTCGGCGGCTGCGGTGCGCAAGTGGCCGTAGGTACCTCCCCAACCGATGAGCAGGGTGTCGGCTTCAGGGAACATCACTTTCTGCTTGGGAATGTCGAGCGAGATGTTCTCGATTTTGCGGCGGCGTGCCTCAACCATGACTTCGTGGTTGCGTGCGTCGGTCGAAATGTCGCCGCTGACAGCGTCTTTCTCGAGGCCTCCGAGGCGGTGGGTTGCACCTTCGGTTCCGGGAATCGCCCAGTAACGCACGCCGTTGTCAGTGCGTTCGTAGGGGTGGAAGTGACCGTTAGCCTTCGCGGCGGGAATCAGCGGCGGATGAATTTCGGGATAATCGTTGGCGTCAGGCACCCGCCATGCGCTGGAGCCGTTGCCGATAAAGGCGTCGGAGAGAAGAATGACCGGGGTCATGTGTTCGAGGGCTATGCGGCAGGCTTCGAACGCCATGTCGAAGCAGTCGGTCGGGGTCGTGGGTGCCACTACGCAGAGCGGGCTTTCGCCGTTGCGACCGTAGAGGGCCTGCAGAAGGTCGGTCTGCTCGGTCTTTGTCGGCAGGCCGGTCGACGGTCCTCCGCGCTGAACGTCTATGACGACTATGGGCAGCTCAGCCATGACTGCCAGACCGATGGCTTCGCTTTTTAGAGCCAGTCCGGGACCTGAGGTCGAGGTGACGGCCAGGGAACCGCCAAACGATGCGCCGATTGCAGAGCATATGCCGGCAATTTCGTCCTCCATCTGCACGGCTTTGACGCCGAGGTCTTTGCGTTTTGCGAGTTCGTGGAGAATGTCGGTCGCAGGAGTGATGGGGTAGGAGCCCAGGAAGAGTGGACGGCCCGAGCGTTCCGAGGCCATGATGAGACCCCAGGCGGTTGCTTTGTTGCCCTGTATGTCAGTATAGACGCCGGGGCGGGCATTGTCAGACTCCACGCTGAAGATTGATGTCGAGGCGTGGGTGTTGGCGCCGAAATCGTAGCCGGCGTCGAGAACTTTTGAGTTGGCTTCGAAAACGGCGGGCTTCTTCGCGAACTTCGTGCGGAGCATTTGGCGGGCGCTTTCGATGGGACGCTCAAAGAGCCAGCACATCAGGCCGAGCGCAAAGACGTTGCGGCATTTCATCACCGATTTCAAATCGAGGCCCGAACCCTCGAGCGCGGCCTTTGTCTGACGGGTGATTGCAACCTGCATGACCTCGCAGGGAATTGCGAGTTCGCCGATGGGGTCGAGGGTTTTGTATTCGGCTTTCTTTAGGTCTGCTTCCTTACATGAGTCGGAGTCGAGGATGATAAGGCCGTTGCGCTTGACGAATTTATAGTTTTGCTTGAGGGCCGCGGGGTTCATCGCAACGAGGACATCGCATTCGTCGCCGGGAGTGTAGACGTCTTTGCCGAGCGAGACCTGAAAACCGCTGACGCCGCTGAGCGAACCCTGAGGGGCGCGGATTTCGGCGGGATAGTCCGGAAAGGTCGACACGAGGTTGCCGACCGAGGCGCTGACGTTGGTGAAGATGTTGCCGGCGAGCTGCATGCCGTCGCCGGAGTCGCCCGAAAATCTGACGACCACCTTTTGCACTGGTATGGTTTTCGACATTAGTGGTTGGTTTAAGGTTATTTTGCGGGTGCAAAGTTACAATAAAAAGCCGAAAAATTTAAGTGAATATTCATGTTTTTGGACATTATGCGTTGTTGTGGAGCATTTCGGACTGTCGTTTACATATGATTTCCTTAAATATTTCAACAACACCTCCAACCGATACATTGCCGATGATAATATAATGTATCATAAACTGATTAACGATGGCGACTTCTCATACAACAAACTGACATTAGGCTTGTCGGCCAATCTTCTTGACAACAGGCTCCGACTGAAAGGTAACGCCTGGTTCAGTATGAATCGGTTTGATTCAGAAGACCGTCCAGTCAGAAGCAACGACCTGCGAGCCGATTTCAGCGCATCGTATATGTTCGGAGACTGGCAGGTAAAGGGTGTTTATGCTCTTCCTTACAGTGTGCTTGGTATAGAGGGCATCAAGATTCACAATACGGCTCAATATGGCTTGAACTGGCAGCATGGCAACTGGGCCGCAGAATGTTGTATTGAGAACGTTCTTGACCGTCGATTGTCTACACGAACCAATGCCAATTACGGATTTTATCGGTCAATTTCAGAGTCATTGAGTGACTTGAAAGGCAGAAATATCATCATCTCCGTCACATACACACTTCCTTATGGCAAAAAGACAGAAAAAGACCGCGTAGAAACCGAGTCAAAGGTCAGTTCGCCAATTCTCCGCCCATTCTTAAAATATTTTCAATGAGAAGGGCAACTTTTGGGGGTATTTTTACGTTTTTTTAATAAAACAACCAAACTTCTTCAACTATGGATTATAAAGGAAATCTCTGGAGCGCGATTTTTGCGCTGATTATCGGAAGCGTAATGATTTTTTTCTCCGACATCGCTTTGCATACGGTGGTTATTGTCGTAGGCATTTTGTTTATCGCCATCGCGGTATTCAACTTCGCGTTTGAGTTCTCGCGAAAGCGCAAGATTGCGGGCGGCCACACGTCTGTGTCGGCGTTGCTGGCATCGGCCGGAGCCGGTACGCTCGGAATTCTGATGGTGTTTACTCCCGTCGACATGATTAACCTGATGGTTTATCTTTTTGCCGCGGCTATAATCCTTTTGGGACTCTTTTTGATTGTCACTTTGGCGTTTGCCTATCGGCCCGTGACGTTCCCGTTCTGGTTTTTCATCCTGCCGGCACTGCTGGTGATTACGGGAGTGGTTATCTGCATAATCGGTGCTCAGCATGTCGGCGAACTGATGATTCTGATAACCGGCGTTTCGCTGGTGGTTTACGCAATTGCGTCGTTTATAGATATCGCGGGGTTGTTGGCATTTCGCCGCGACATGGCCCGCGAACAAAAAGCCGCTGATGCAGCTGCTGCCGAGGCTTCCCGGCTTCCGGTAGAGGATGTGACCGCCGTTGAGGTTAGCACGAAGGATTAACATACTGTCCGCAACGGACAATCGCTTGAAGCGCCTGATGTGTTGATACATCGGGTGCTTTCTGCTTGACCCAATTTTAACAATTCAACCGGGTTTTGCAGCTGACCCCAAAGTTAATCATTTTACAGTTGACCACGTCGAAGATGTGTGTGTTACCAACCGCTTCTGTCCGCTGACCCGTTTTGACCCCGTTTTGACCATGCGTTTTGCCTGAAAAACAAAAGCGCCGGGGCGGAAGCCTCAGCGCTTGTGACTCATACAGGATTCAAACCTGTAACCTTCTGATCCGTAGTCAGATGCTCTATTCAGTTGAGCTAATGAGCCATTGTTTTTTGATGTCCTTTGTCGTTTTTGACACTGCAAAGTTACGACGCTTTTCCGAACTGACCAAATTTTTTTGCAACTTTTTCGCAACTTTTTGCGGACTGTAGAGCGGGCGTTTGACAGTTTGAAGTAAAAATTTTTTGTAAATATTTGGCTCTAAATTTGGT
>CAZKOF010000049.1:0-14566 GCA_964554335.1 uncultured Bacteroides sp. | reverse complement strand
CATGGCAGAGATCGGCTGGGATATTACGTAACTTCAATGAAAGTTATAGGTTAAATTGAACCGTTGAGCCACATCGAAGTGTCCGACAGCGGGGAGGAACACCCACAAAGACACCGCCCCCGTCAGGGCCAGAAGCACACCGGCCAGAGCCGTTGCGCCGACGCAAGCGCAATCAAACTCTTGTTCATACGGCTGCAAAATTACGCATTTTTTTGTAATCATCCGAGGGAAATCAGCGGGCAAGCGAGAGGTTGCAGGTTATGCCGTAGGCTGAGTTCGATGTCGGATAGGCGGAGTTGCTGACGAGAGGCGTGTTGACCTGATGCTCAAAGAACATGCCGAGCTGGATGCGCTTTGAAAGGGAGTACTTCGCCGTCACGTTGATGTTGAGGTTGCGGGTACCCGAGGTCGCTTGCGTGTAGTTCGACTCAATGCGGCGGATAAGGGCCTGCGAGCGCGTGAATTTGAAGTCGGCGTTGAGGTCAATGTCGTGAGAGGTTGAGGTCTGCTTTCCGGTGATTTTGAAAATCTTCATCAGGTTGACAATCTTATAGCCGGCGCCTACGGTAATTCCGCGTTGGGTGTTCTCAACGAGCTGGCCCGCCGAAGAGTTGAGCGTGAGGGTTCGTTGTTCGGTCCATTCGGCATTGATGCGGAGGTCGTTTTTGAGCGTCATATTAACCCCGACAAGAGGTGAGAAGCGCTCCTGAATCGTCACGGAGGAGATATTGAACGGCGAGGAGGGGATAGGCAATCCGGTGAGCTCGTCGAGGGTGAAACCGAGGTCATTGTTGGAGCCGCCGAGACTGAGCCAGTTGAGGAACCCGTTATAGGAGCCTACGGAATAGGTACACTGATAGGCATGGTTAATCGAGATGCTCTTGAATACTTTTTTGAGGTTCCAAAGGTTTATTAAGCCGTCGTAGGTCACTTTCCAGTTGGGCAACAGGGCCGAAAGTCCGGGGAAAGGGCTTAAATACTGTCTGGAGGGCGACGTGCCCGTATATGCTGCGAGGAAAGCGGGGATAAGAACGTCGCTCGACGTGGGGCTGACACCGCCGTTGGCGGGGTCGAAAGGCTGACCGGCAAGGGGAGAGCCCTCAAGGAAACCGCCCTCGGGATAGCGCGCGCCGCCATACTGACTCTGAACTCGGTCGGCAATGATAGGAATGTAACTGAGAAACTTCTGGAAAGTCGCGTCATAGTAGCCGTCCTCAGCTTTCGAAGATCTCAGGGCGGTCAGAATGGCACAGTGGGTCTTTGTGTACTGGCCCGTGCGCGAAGTCGGCATGTCGTCATACATGAACTGCACCGAATTGGTGCGCGAATCATTGTATTTTGCCGTGAGGGTGATTTTCAGTCCCGGAATCGGTTCGAGAACACCCTCCATGTCGATGTCGATGGTTTTGTTGGAAATCGAGGGCGAAGTCTGACCGTCGTCAATGAGCAGCCAGCCGCGCTCTTTGGCGTCGGTAATGAAGTCGTCGCCCGTGAGGCCGAATGCGAAATCAAGACCTGGAGCCAGAGGGCCGGAGCCCTTAGACTGGCCGAAGCCGATGCCCACTCCGCGGTTCCACAGGGGAACCGACATTGAGCGCGAGTGCTTGAATCGGATGGTGAAGCTGCGGGGCATCATCAAGAAACGAGCGGTATATTGCGCCGCCTCGGACCAGAAGTTCTTTTTGGCCTCTTCCTTGATTTCCTGAATAGTGAACTTGATGTTTTTATCGCCCCGGTTTAGGACCTCGATAGTGTTGTCGTCAACGGTCTTGAAGTCAATTTTAATGGGTTTGCCGTCGGTTGTCGTGCCGCTGACGCGCACCTTTTTGACTTTCAGGTTGTGTTTGATAATCAGAGTGGTGTCCTCGTTGAGTCGGAGGGTGCGCTCCATTCGCTTGGCTCGGTTGGAGCGGCGGTCGGCGGTCCGGCTGACAGTCGACCGCTTGTTCGTGAAACGCTGGTTCACCTTTTTGAGATACGGAATTTTGTTGAAGAGACCTTCGAGGTTGGCGCGGCCGTCAACGCTGAAGTCGGCGTTGTTGGCAATGTTGTTGCCGAAAAATTCGCCGTCGACCGTGGCGCCGCGGTTCCAGTTGTAGGTGGCGTTGTATTTTGCCGAGCCCGTGAGCCAGTCGAGCACCGGGATCTGGTTCAGGGGTAGCTTGTATTCCGCCGAGAAACTCTGATTGTAGGCCCATGGCGTGCCGAGGCTGCGGATTGACTGCATGACGGTGTCTTTCCACGCTTTGAATTCGTCGGGGAATAGGCGGCGGTCAACCGCTCCGGGCGTCTCGTCGATGCGCGTCTGCGTGTTTGACTCAAAGCGGAATGACAGGGTCTTTGTCAGACTCCAGGATAGCGAGAGCTTGCGGTCCCATAAGAAGTTCTTGCTGACCGAAACGGGAAGACGGAAGTTATCGTCGACTTCCGAGCGCGTCTGGTTCTCGTAATAGTAACGGCTCATGTTGGTCGAGAAATTGATTGAGTTGAAGAGGAAGCCGAACTCCCAGTCGCGTAAGATTTTGAGCGACTTTTTCTTGGGGTCAATCTTGTTACGGAACGGTTTTACCGTACGTTTGAATGGAGACCAGGAATATTGGATTGAGCCGCGGTAGTCGTTGGTGTTCTGATATTCGGTTGTCGGGTCGTTGAAGTGCTGCTTCGAGAAGGAGAAGTTGAAGGTGAAGTTGGCGGGGTCCCAGGGCATGGAGTTCTTTGACTTCACGTCGAACTTGAGACCCGAAACCGAGAAGTTCTCGGAGCGGGTTTCCTCGAGAGCAAAGCCGCGGATGGAATCTTTCTGCTGCTTGGTGGCACAGTTGTCAAGCGCGTCTTTGAGAAGCACATCGGTGTCGAGCGGGTTATATATCGGAGTTATGCGCTCGCGGGTGGTGGAGTAATAGATGGGTGCGCGGAGTTTCACGGCTTCGGGGAAGAAGCGGCCGGCATCGACCTGCATTGCGAAGCTGAACTGCTGATAGTCGTCCATGCGCCGGTCGTTGAGGCTCTGATCAACGCCGCCGAAGCCGGAGGTCTCAACGTGGGCGCCGACATTGAACGTGGCGATGTCACTCATTGTCAGGTTGACGTTGGCTTTCGCGGCCCAACCTCCCGACTCGTCGAAATCGGTCACCTTGAGTTCGTTGACCCAGACGGTGCCTGACTTTTCAGTCGCGGAGTTATTGCGTACGCCGATGAGGAGCACGCGAACATCTCCGATGGTCGGGTTGCCGACAACAGTTATCGAGTTCGCCTCATTGTCGGGGTCTCGACGGGTGAAGCGCGCAGAGTAAGATGCTCCGGGCTCGGCTGCATTGATCGCCTCGTTGCGGGCGTTCTTTACGTCGACGAGGCTCTGGAGCGCGAAGTCAAGATAGTTGCTCTCGGGCCACACCGCATAGCGCTGCGAGGCCACGTCGCCGTTGTAGCGTCCGGGGGCGGTGAGCTCCAGCGGCACTTCATATTCATAGTAGTTGGCCTTCACATCGGAGCCCAAACGCAGGAATACGCTGAACTGGCCCGAGCGTAGATTTTGGGTGTTGTCGATGGGCGCCTCGGCATGGACCCACATCTGCATTCGCTTGTAGTTGCGGAGGTCCTGCTGAGTGTCGCGATACACGCCGCGGGCGTCACCGGCCTTTATGTTCTTGAGCGTCATCGACATCGACTGCTCGTTGAGCTGGACAATCTGGCTTTGGTTGGGATCGCTGATGCGGGTGACGCCCGGAGGGAGCACATAGTTCACAGGCTCGCGACCGGCGTTCTCTTCAATATTGACAACCGAGAGGTCGAGTTGTCCCTCGGCCGGGGTGTCGCCGCGGTTGTTGAGGTTGAAGTTATAACCTTTCCATTCGCCGCGCACGAGCTCTAACGTTGCGAAGCGCAGGTGGGTCGGGGCGGTGAACCCGGTCATGAACATTCGCGCGAAACGGACCGAGGTGAAATCGTTGATGGAGCCGACTTTGCTTTCGTAATCGGAAAGAGGAATCTTAAACTGATACCACTCGACCTCAACGTCTTTGTCGTCGCGGGTATGAACAATCGAGACCTGTTTGTCAGTGATATAGTTGCGACCGACAACAAGGTCCTCCGGGCGGATGGAGATTTTATACTGGAAGTAGCGCTCATATTCGTTGAGCGTGTTGTCCTGGTTGATGTCCTCAACGTCGGGGGTCGAGCGGGAACTCTGATAAAGGTCGTCGTCGGCATCTTCGGCACTGAGCGAGTTACCCTCGACACCGTTGTAGCGCTTGTAGCGCTCGAGCACCCCGAGGCGCTGCTCGTCGTAGTCATAGCCGCGATAGAAATGATAGTTATCTCCGGCAGGGTCATTGAACGGCGAGAAACGGTCGGCCTGATAGAGGGCAATGGTTTCGGGCGAAAGTTTATCACGCAACTGCGTCAGGTAGTCTGCATAAGTCGGGAATTCATACTCGTCGGCATTCTGCAGACCGTCGAGCCCGACGTCCTGAATCGGACGCGAGCCGGTATTGTTGTCGAACGAGTAGGTCATCGACGTCTGGGTCGAGACGCGTCCCCAGGCGGTTTCGCGCAAGTATTCATTATTGCCGTCGTAGGGGATGCCGTTTTCGTAGCTCTTGTAGCCGTCTTTGAGAATATCCTCGCTGATCTCACCGAAGTTGATGTAGAGGTCGCCACCGTCGAGATTGTTGGCCTCGGGGTCAAGGAATGGGTTCATGACCCAAAATTGGACATATTCAATGTTGTTCGACTCGAAGTTTGTGGTTTCGAGCTTTCGCATGATACCGCCCCAGCGCTGCGCGGGGTCGCGGAGAGTGCCGTCGGAGTTGATGTTGGTGGCGTCAAGGTTGTAGGGGCCGCGCTCCGACGGGTAGAAGCTCAGGTTGAGGGTCTGCACAACGTTGCTCTCGCCGTAGGTCAGCTCGCGGCCAGGGAAAATCTCGGTCGAAGTGACCTCGCGGACATATGGGTTTGAGAGCTGCTCGAGGTCATTTTTGATATAACCGGGACAGAGCGAGGAATTTCGCTGAGTGAAGAGGCGGTCAATGTAGTACCAGTTGATGAGGGCACGGTTCTTGCCGTAGGTGACGTCGTTGCTGAGCTGCGACTCAGGAAACATCGAGGGGGTCGACGCCAGGCTCCACGAATATGGCGACTTGAGGTCGAATCCGGTCTGGGCGGTCTCGAAATCGTCAATGTAGCTCGAGCCGCGGGCCGAGCCGCTCTTCTGCTTGTGGGGAATGAGTTGGGCAAATTCACCTTGAACCGATATTTTCGAAGGCGAGACGGCATTGACAGTCGGGATGAAGTTCAACGCATTGGTCAGCCACTGGAACTCTTTGGTGTAGTTGAAATTGAGGCCCCACATGGTATTCTTGACCGTCTCTTCACCAATGCCGACTTTTTCGGTCAAGGCCTTTTCGGAGAAGTGCATGACGGTAGCACCGAGCGTGAAGTCGCGCGAGAACTTATATTGCAGGTCGAGGCCGAGGAGCGTTTTCCGCTGCATGGAGTAGAGGCCCTGGTCCTCGAGGGTAACACTGACACTTTGGCCCGAGTCGAGAATGCTTTGGTTAATGATAGTGACCTCGCCGTTGGCATAGTCTACGATATAGTCGGAGTTCTCGGTCAAGGTGACACCGCCGGCGGTTACGACCACAGAGCCGCGGGGCACGTTGTAGGCGCCCAGCGATATGCGGCTGCCGTCGGTGCCCTGATATTCGCCGGTGAGCATGAACTTATTCTTGTCGGCAAATTGCTCGGCAATCACTTTAGTGCTGTCATATAGCTCCTTGTAGACATATTTCTCGGCAAGGGCGGAATTGCCGATGGCTTGTTCGAGATGGGCGCCGAACGGCTCTGCAACCGGAAAGACAACCTTGCCCGTGCGCCCGAAGAAGGTATAACCCTCAATGAGGTCGAACATGCCGTCGGGATTGCCCTCCTGGTTCGAGTCGAGACGGTCGAGGTTCATTACCTGCAGCAGGGTCTTCGAAGCGAGGTCGCCGACGGGGAGGTAGTTGATGTACGTACCGGTCGTGTCGCTCAGATACTTTATCTGGAGCTTGAAGTTGCTGGCGGTGACGTTGGTGGCACCGACATAGTAGACATTTTTCATCATCAGGCGCCAGTTGGCCCAATTGGGCGACTGGGTAGTGCCTTTCAGAAGTTTGAGATAGAGGTTGTCGGCAGTGGTTGTGATGTCGTCCGAAAACTCGCCGACCTGATAGACCTTTCCGTTGTAAGTATATTCATATGCAACTGCAAGAACCTCGTCGGCCTGCAGGGTCGTGCGCAACGAAATGTAGCCGAGTGCGGCGTTCAGGTCATATTCCGAGGAGCTGAGCAGGCGTGCGCTCTCGACCTTCTCATAATCGCGTCCCCCCTCGAAATCGTTTGCCGCAAGGGGTGACAGAGCCTGGGTCACGGTGTTGATTGAGCGCGCGTCGGGATACTGCTCCTTGATGACGCTCAGAAGGTTATTCGAAGAGTTGGTCGGGTTGTCGGACGACATGTTGCCGACCCAGTATTTGCAGTTGAGGTCGCGGTTCTCGCCGAGGTCCATGAAGCCGACAAAGTTACGGCTTTCGTTGAAGTTACTGTTTTTGTTCGTAACCCAGACCTGGATACGAGTAATGTTCACTCCCGATGACACATACGGAAGTTTAGAGGCAAAACTGTCGTAGTTGCGGCGGAAAAAGTGGGCAAGAAAGAAATGGCGGTTCTCGTCGTAGTTATTGGCATTGACGCTGAATGTGGTGGTTTGCTTGCCCCCTTTGGAACTGACCGAACGCGACTCGGAATTCTGTTGCGAGATGAGGCCCGTCAAGGTCAGCTTGCCGAATTGCAGCTTCGTCTTGAAACCGAAGAGCGACGACGCGCCGCGAATAAGCGATGACCCCGAGGTGAAACTGACGTTGCCCGCCTCGATTGACTGCACAATGTCGTCCTCCTCGCCCTGATAGTTGAGTGTAAGGTTCTGGGAGTCGAAGCTGAAGGTGGCGTCGGTGTTATACGACATGTTGAAATTCAACCTGTTGCCCACGCTTGCCTGAATCGATGCCTGAATCTTTTGGTCAAAGTCAAAAAAGGTTTTGCGCCGGTTCTCGAGCGAGAGCGCTGGATTGTCGGTCTTGTTGCTCTTGATGCCCATCGAAAGGATGACCGAGCCGGTTGTTTTCAGCGAAACCCCGCCGGGACCGAAAATCTTTTCCAACGGGCCGAGCGAGAAGTTCATGTCGAGGATATTGAAAGGCTCTTTGGTCTTTTCGTTCTGCAGGAGTTCGGCATTACGCTTGTTCCAGTATCTCGCAAGAGTTTGACGTGTCTGCCATTCGTCATATTGCTTCTTGGTCAAGGCAAAAGGAGTCACAAGGTCATTCTTGCCCAGACGGATATGAACGATATATTGCTGCGTCAGCGGGTCATATTCAGCCTCGGTAGTGATATTCTGCGGCTGATTGAGATCCTGTGTCAGCTGCCACTGCATCAGCTCCTCGAAGTTGCGCGGCACGGTCGGACGCACGTCTACCCTCCCGTCGGGAAGAATCGTATCCATCTGTTCGCCTGAAAAGGGGAGCACGGGCATCGTTGGCGGCGGAGGACCGATCTGCGGCTCATAATACTGCGCTGAGACCGAGACGGAAATGAGGAGGATCACAAGACTTAAAAGCACCAACACGCCCGCCCTCCGGCCGAGCGCCGGAGTCAGCATGAAAATAATATTTTTTAGCCTTGAGCGGAGTTTCATTGCAATGTAACTTGTTAGATAACGCAATGCTCCCGCACGATATTGCGCCCGACAACGAAAAACATTTTCCCTCCCCGGGGCGTTATAGATTTATAATAAATTCATCGTTTCTCTATTTTATTTATCTACTATTATGAAGCTGACGTTTTTAGGTACCGGGACCAGTACCGGAGTGCCTCAGATTATGTGTGACTGCCCGACATGCCGCAGCCGCGACGAACACGACAAACGCCTGCGCTGCTCGGCAATGGTTACGTTCAAAGACAAAAATATACTGATTGACTGCGGGCCCGATTTCCGTCAGCAAATGCTCGCACAAGACTCTCCGATGCTTGAGGCCCTGCTGGTTACCCATAGCCATTACGACCATGTCGGCGGTGTCGACGACCTGCGGCCCTACTGTGCGATGGGCGACGGATTTCCGATCTACTGCCGCCCCGACGTTGCCGGTGACCTGCGCGACCGTGTGCCCTACTGTTTCGCCGAAGCCCCATACCCCGGCGTCCCGGCATTCAACATCACCGAAATCACTACCAAGCCCTTCAACGTTGCCGACCTCGACGTCGTGCCCCTGCCTGTAATGCATCACCGCCTGCCGATTGTTGGCTTCAAAATGGGAAACCTCGCTTACATAACCGACGCCAAGACAATTCCCGACTCAACCCTCGAACTCATACGCGGCATCGACACTTTTGTCATCAACGCTCTGCGACTCAAGGAGCACCACTCCCACCTGTCGCTCCAACAGGCTCTCGACATCATTGCCGAAGTCAAACCACGAATTGCCTACATAACCCACATGAGTCACGGTATCGGCCCCGCAGCCGAAGCTTCCCTGCGATTGCCCGAGGGGGTGAAACTGGCCTACGACGGCCTGGTGGTTCATATTCCCGACCACTCTGACGAATAAGGCGCCGTTGGCGCCGGTTAGGGGCAGCAGAGCTGCCGGTTAATTGGTTAATCTGCCCGCCCTTAACCCTAACATTTAACCGGCAGCTCTGCTGCCCATAACCGGCGCGCAAGCGCCCATAACCGCGGCTAATGGCCGCCTAAAACGATATGGAAAAACTCAATAGCGGCGCCGAAGTCCAACTTTTCCCCGGCGCAATAGTTGTCTTCAACTTCTCCGACGGAGACGACAACGACGGGAAACTCGCACAAATCATCAGCGGCCACCCCGGCGAGACAGTAGTGTTCATCAACACACGTTTTTCACGCTCCGTATTCTCCCAAGCCGAAAACCGCAACCGCGCTTTCATCTTCTCGCGCGACGCCATAGACCCTGCGACTGTCGACCCCATCTTTCCCGCCCAATGGGTCAGCGACGGCGACATCCTGCCCGGCCTCCCCGGCAACCTGACCCTAACCGCCACCGACGGCGGCTTCCGCGTCACCTCCCTCTCTCCCGACCCCGCCGAATCCCACTTCTTCTCCTAACCCCAATTCGAAGTACTAAAAATGCCCTGCACTAACATAATAAACGTGAGTTCTATATAAGAATTCGCAGTCATAAAAATAGACTAATCAGCCATTTAGTATAAAACTAAGTGGCTGATTTTCTTGGTAATCTCATATAAAACCGTATATTTAAGGTATCTTTTATTGTGTGAAGAAGTGTTAAATATTGCGGTTGAGGGTTTTAAATTTGGTCATCCTAAAAAATATTTATAATTTTGCATTGTCTGACATATGTGTCAGACAATGTAGTTTGAATTCAGTGTCAGGTAATAATGAATTTTAATAATATGCTCAACATAGGTATAGACTTAGGTTCCACGACGGCAAAGCTGGTAGCCATTAGTGCTGCCGGTGAGATATTGTTCTCTAAGTATGTTCGTCATAATGCGAAATCACGGCAGGTAATTTGTGATATTCTGCATGAGTTGCAAGCGACGGTCGGAGAACAGGAAGCATCAGTACGTATAACAGGTTCGGTCGGAATGGGTTTGTCTGAGGAAACAGGCATCCCGTTTGTTCAGGAGGTTGTGGCAGCATCAAAGGCTGTCAGACATTTTCATCCCTACGTTCGCACGTTGATAGATATTGGAGGAGAAGACAGCAAGGTCGTTTTCTTTGAGAATACCGAAGCAAAGGATTTGCGCATGAATGGAAATTGTGCCGGAGGTACGGGCGCATTTATAGACCAGATGGCCGTGATCTTAGGCGTTGATATCGAGGAAATGAGTGACCTCGCCCAAAAATCTGCCCGTATATATCCTATTGCCTCCCGATGCGGTGTCTTCTGTAAAACTGATGTGCAGAATTTGGTAGCCAAGAATGTTTCCAAAGAGGACATTGCCACTTCGATTTTCCACGCAGTTGCAGTGCAAACCATCGTGACACTTGCCCACGGCAGTACAATCAGACCTCCGGTATTGTTTTGTGGCGGTCCGTTATCATATTTTCCGGCTCTCCGCAAAGCATTCTGCGATTATCTTCACATTGATGAAGCAGAAACCATTATTCCTGATAACGGAAAACTGCTCCCGGCGATAGGAACAGCATTGACAGATAATGGGGACTTCGGCACACATCTGTTGTCTGAGATTATCTCAATGATTGAATATCCACAAGGAATAAACACTGCAAAACCGACTGGCTTGTTGCCGATTTTCAGCTCCGATAAAGAATATCAGGATTGGCAGGAGAGGATGAAGAAACATAATCTCCCGAAATCAGAATTGAGAAATGGTCGGCAGGATGTCATTTTAGGGATTGATTCCGGCTCGACCACAACGAAAATAGTGGTAACGGATGTTGATGGAAACATTTTGTTTTCCTATTATAACACAAACGGAGGCAACCCTGTGACAGCGGTTGAAACCGGGCTGTCGGAACTGAAACAACTATGCACCGACAGAGGCGCGGAGCTGAATATCATAGGCAGTTGTTCCACCGGATATGGCGAAGACTTGATTAAAGCGGCGTTCCAACTTAATTCAGGCATCGTGGAAACTATTGCCCACTATATAGCCGCAGCATCTATGGATAAAGACGTGTCATTTATTCTTGACATTGGCGGACAGGATATGAAAGCTATATTTGTAGATGATGGTGTTGTAAACCGTATTGAAATTAACGAGGCTTGTTCTTCCGGTTGCGGTTCTTTTATATCCACCTTCGCAAATACTTTGGGATATCAGGTAGAAGATTTTGCGGAGGCTGCCTGTCATGCAGAAAATCCTTGTGACCTCGGAACAAGATGTACCGTCTTTATGAACTCGAAAGTAAAGCAGGTTTTGCGTGAAGGTGCTACTGTCAACGATATTGCAGCCGGACTTGCATATTCAGTTGTTAAAAACTGCATTTACAAGGTCTTGAAACTCAAGGATATTTCGGCGCTTGGTAAAAACATAGTGGTGCAAGGAGGCACAATGAGGAACGATGCCGTTGTCCGCGCTATGGAGATACTTACGGGCGTTCATGTTTCACGGTGCGATTTGCCGGAACTGATGGGCGCATACGGTTGTGCACTTTATGCCGGACATCATACAACCGCAGGTACAACTCTTGATGAGATGATGCGGAAGATGAAATACACCTCACGTCTGTTTAATTGCAATGGTTGTGATAACCAATGCCTTGTGTCGCGTTATGAATTTGCAAGCGGTAAGAAATATTATAGCGGCAACAGATGTGAGCGCGTTTTCAACAACGGCGACAACAACGAGCGTATTGGGGAAAACCTTTATGAGTTGAAGAACAGATTGCTTTTTGACCGTATTTCCATAAACCTTGAAAACGCAGGACTGACAATCGGAATACCGCGTTGTCTTAATATGTATGAGGATTTCCCATTCTGGCACACCTTGCTTACCGAATGTGGCATAAATGTTGTCCTTTCAGACAACTCAAATTTCACGCATTACGAAACTTGTGCATGGATGGTGATGTCAGATAACATTTGCTTTCCGGCAAAACTGGTACATAGCCATATCCAAAATCTCTCGGACAAGAAGGTTGATCGTATTTTTCTGCCGTTCGTCGTGTTTGAACGCAGGGAAACAAACGGACAAAACAGTTATAACTGTCCGATAGTAACCGGATATTCCGAGGTCGTCAAGGGAATACAGGGAAATGGTGTCCCCGTCGATTCTCCCACAATATCGTTCAAAGACCGCAAGTTGCTTTACCGTCAATGTCGCTCCTATCTTGAAAGTCTTGGAATCATAGAGGGGGTAATTTCAAAAGCTTTCATAAAGGCCGAGGCCGAACAGGAAAAATTTGTCAGAGCCATAAAGGAAGCAAATCAGAGTGTATGGGAAAAAGCGAGTGCGGAAAAGAGATTTGTGCTTCTGCTTGCCGGACGTCCTTACCACACAGACCCGCTCATACAACATCGGCTTGGCAATATGATTGCCGGAATGGGAATAGATGTTATCACTGAGGATATTGTTCGTGATGCCGATATTAAAATCGACGAAGCGTACTATCTTGCCCAATGGGGTTATCCGAACCGCATATTGAAAGCGGCCAAATGGAGTACGTTGCAACCGGCTTACCTACAGTTTGCGCAGCTTACATCTTTCGGTTGCGGTCCGGATGCATTCCTAATGGATGAAGTGCGGGATATGCTTGTCAATAACGGGAAAAGCCATACTCTTCTCAAAATGGATGACATAAACAATGTCGGTTCAATGAAACTGCGTGTACGTTCGCTTATTGAAAGCCTGAAACTGAAGGGGGAGCTTGATTTGTCAAAATCATCCCGAATTGATAATGGGAAAACATTCCAATATGAAAGTGAGATAAATCCTAAGAGCAAAAAAGTGCTTGTGCCGTTTTTCACGCCTTTTATCTCCCCGTTGATACCGGCGATACTTAGCCTTGACGGTTATGATGCCGAAACTCTCCCTGTGAGCGATAGTCTTTCAGGAGAGTATGGCCTGAAATATGCCAATAATGAGGTATGTTATCCTGCTACTCTTATTGTCGGGGATATAGTAAAGGCTATGCTCAGCGGTAAATATGACCCGGCAAACACCGTGATTGCAATGACACAGACCGGAGGGCAATGTCGGGCAAGCAACTATGTCGCCTTGATGAGAAAAGCCCTCAGTGAAGCCGGTTTCGGTCAGGTTCCGGTTGTGGTATTGTCTTTCGGTTCGGATATCGGCAAAGGACAGCCGAAACTTAAAATCGACTGGTTGAAACTGCTCCCCGTTGCTCTCCGTGCCATTTTTTTCAGTGATTGCATCGCCGAATTCTATTATGCGGCGGCTCCACGCGAAAATTCAATAGGCAAAGCGGCTCGACTCAGGGATCATTTTTTGTCTGAGGGCGCATCAATAATAGAGCAAAATAAATCCGTATATTTATACAAATTGCTTGGAGTCGCGTCTCAGGAGTTTGACGCCATCTGTTCGGACAAAGATTGCCCTAAGGTCGGGATTGTAGGAGAGATATTTCTCAAATTCAACCCGTACGCTCATAAAAATATTACCGAATGGCTTGTGCAAAGGGGACTTGAAGTTGTCCCGTCCGCTCTTTTAGATTTCTTCATGCAGTCATTTGTAAACAGGCAGGTACGCAAAGAAAACCATATAGAAAGGTCTGTTGTTCCCATGATGGCGAACAAATTCGTTTTCAGGATATTATGGCGACAAATACAAGAAGTCAATGCCGTAGCGTCTAAATTCCGATACTTCCGACCGTTCACAAACATATTTGAGGAAGCGGAGTCTGCCAAACGGGTTATAAATCTCAACGCACAGTTTGGAGAGGGATGGCTTCTGCCGGCCGAGATACTGTCTTGTTTCAGACAAGGCGTGAGAAATATAATCAGCCTTCAACCCTTTGGGTGTATTGCCAACCATATCGTATCAAAAGGTATAGAAAAGCGTATAAAAAACATCAGTCCCGAAATAAATGTGTTGTCATTGGATTTTGATAGCGGAGTGAGCGATGTCAATGTCACAAACCGGCTATTGCTCTTTCTCGATACGATTTCAACAGCATCGGAGAAAATCAAGGTTTGAAAAACAACCTGAGTTTTTTCGACTTGATAATGAGTTTTAATTGTTATAAACAACTATATTGAAATGACAGAAAATACATCTACGGTTGCGCCTTCCGACATGGAGTCAAAGATAATCGAAGTGGCCAAAACCATATTTATCGAAAAAGGGTTCACCGGCGCAAGTATGAGTGATATTGCGGCCGGAGCCGGAATAAATCGTCCGACCTTGCATTACTATTTCAGAACCAAAGATAGAATGTTCCAGGCCGTGTTGGGAAGTATTATACAACAGATTTTGCCTCATCTGCATGAAAGTGTACTCAATCGTGACATGTCTGTCCCGGAGCGTGTAGGCATTCTGGTAGACACATATTTTGACGTGTTCAGAAAGAACCCGTCATTGCCACTTTTCATGGCCCGTGAGGTACAACGCGATGCCGATTATATATTGGATGTTGTCAATCGTATCGCAGAAAAGCAATTATTTGTAACGCTTGTTGATAGTCTATCTCAGGAAATGGCAGAAGGAAAACTGAACAATGTGCCGCTTCATGTAATTTTCTATTCTTTATATGGAGCAATCACATTCCCGTTCATATCAAAAAATTTAGCTGCCCCATTGCTTACCGGAGATGGAGAAACCTTTGAAACCCTGATTGAAATGTGGAAACCCTACATCGTGAAGCAAATGACAAATTTGCTCTCACCGGACAAATCCTAAACAATCACATTCCTTAAAAATTCAACAAAAATAGACTTAATCGTACAATATCAACAGATTAAGCAAGGATTTTTACATAATAAACCCATAAAGTCATACCACTAGTGTCTCCTAAAATTTGTTAAAAATCAATTTTATGCTCTTATTAGGCTGT
>CAZKOF010000048.1:0-14744 GCA_964554335.1 uncultured Bacteroides sp. | reverse complement strand
TTTTCAGCAGGTTATGCAAAGAGGGCGTGCCATGAATTTTGACACACCCTCGTTTAATTCATTGAATAATACCGGTGTAGTCAGAGAATCGTGATGCGCGCGAATTTCAGCAACAGGGTGCGGCGTCCGGCATTGTCGAAGTCAACGACTATGCGCGTGTCGGGCAGGGTAGTGTCGACCTCGCTGACCGTGCCGCAACCGAACTTGGCGTGCTCGATGCGGGCGCCGACCTCGGGAATCTTGCTCGTGGCGGCGCGCGGTGCGGCGGCAGCGGGCTTCGAAAAACTCGGACGGATGTTGAAGTCGGCGTAACCGCCATAGCCGCCGAAACCGTTATAGCGGGGTTCCGGCGCCGGTGAACTCACGGAGCTGAGGAATTCTGCCGAAATATCGCTCAGGAAGCGGCTCTTCTGCGGAAAGACGGTCTGACCGTTGCGGAAGCGCGTCGAGGCGTAGGAGAGCATGCAGAAACGCTTTGCGCGCGTTATGGCGACGTATAGCAGGCGCCGTTCTTCTTCAATCTCGCGGAGCGAACCCATGGCCATCGCCGAAGGGAAAAGCTCCTCCTCAACGCCGACAACAAAGACATTGTTGAATTCCAACCCCTTGGCGGCATGGACCGTCATCAGCGTCACACGCTCCTCGGCCTGCATGTCGTCGTCTTTGAGGTCCTGATCGGTCGCCAGCGAGGCCATGCCCATAAAGTCGCCGAGGGTAATTTCGGTGCTCCCCTCCTCGAGGCGCTCCTCAACGAACTCGCGCACGGCGCTGACAAGTTCTTCGAGGTTCTCGCGGCGGGCAACACTCTCCGGAGCATGGTCCGACATATACTGCGCCATCAGCCCCGAGCGGGCGATAATACGCTCCGCCACCTCAAAGGCCGTGAGTCCGCGCAGATTGAGTTCGACAAAGCTCCCGATGAGCGCGCGGAAAACCTCGAGCTTCTTGAGCGCGGCGCCGCCGAGTCCCGCCGGATAACGCTCGGGGTCGCAGATAACCGTCCAAAGGCTCACTCCGCCATCGAGCGCCGCGCGGCTGAGCCGCTGCAGGGTTGTCTGGCCGATGCCGCGCGCCGGAGTGTTGATGATACGCCGCATCGCCTCGTCGTCGTCAACGTTGAGGCTCAGGCGGAAGTAACCGAGAGCGTCCTTGACCTCCTGGCGCTGATAAAACGACAGGCCGCCATAAATCCGATAGGGAATGTTGCGCTTGCGCAGCGACTCCTCGAGCACGCGGCTTTGGGCGTTCGTGCGGTAAAGAATCGCATAATCCTCAAAGGTGTCGTGAAACTCCGCGCGCAGCGCCGCGATGCGGTTCGCAACCAGATAGCCCTCCTCGAAGTCGCTATAGGCCTTTGCGAGCTCAATCGGCGCGCCGACATCGTTGCGCGAAAAGATATTTTTCTTTATCTGCTCCGTGTTCTTCTCAATCAGCGAGTTCGCCGCATTGGTGATTGTCTGCGTCGAGCGGTAGTTCTGCTCGAGCTTGAACGTCCGCAGGGTAGGGTAGGTATGCCGCAGCTGCAGGATGTTGTCGATGTTAGCGCCGCGGAAAGAGTATATGCTCTGGGCGTCATCGCCGACAACACAGAGATTACCCGTCGGCCGCGTCAGCATGGTGACGATGAGATGCTGCGCGAAGTTCGTGTCCTGATACTCGTCGACCAGCACGTAGCGGAAAAACTCCTGATAATGATGCAGTATATCCGGATTATCGCGGAAAAGCACATTAGTGAAATAGAGCAGGTCGTCGAAATCCATCGCGTTGCTGACGAAGCAGCGGCGGCAGTAGGTCTCGTAAATCTGATATATCAGCGGGCGCCGGGCGCGCTTGTCGGCCTCGATAATGTCGCGGCTCGCCTTATACTGCGCAGGCGAAATCAGAGCGTTCTTGGCCCCGGAAATCGCACCGAGAACCGTCGACGGGCGATAGACTTTGTCGTCCAGGTCCATCTCTTTGATAATCGACTTGACCAGCGCTTTGGAGTCGGCCGAATCATATATGCTGAAGCCGGGTTTGAAGCCGAGGCGGTCAACGTGGGCCGACAATATGCGCCTGAAAATCGAGTGAAACGTGCCCATCCGGAGACGCGAGGCCGTTTTCGGCCCGACCATCGCCTCGATGCGCCGGCGCATCTCGCTGGCGGCCTTGTTTGTGAACGTCAGCGCCATGATGCGCCCGGACTCCATCCTCTTGTCGACCAGCAGATGAAGAATTTTATATGTCAGCACACGCGTCTTGCCCGAACCGGCGCCGGCGATTACCAACTCGGGGCCGGCATCATAGACGACGGCCGCGCGCTGCGCGTCGTTGAGTTCGTCCAAATAGTTTCCCATAAATCAGTTGTCAAGATGCGTCAGCCGGCGTTCGAGCTCTGCGGTCGAAACATGGGTCGACAGCACGCCGTCCTGGGCGATGCTGATGCCGCCGGTTTCCTCGCTGACCACTATGGCAACGGCATCGGTTGCCTGAGCGATGCCTAAGGCCGAGCGGTGGCGCAGGCCCAGCGAGCGCGGAATCGAGCTGTCGTGGCTCACCGGCAAGATGCAGCCGGCCGACACTATGCGGTCATGGGCAATGATCGTGGCACCGTCATGAAGCGGCGAGTTCTTGAAAAAGATATTCTCGAGCAGGCGGTTGTTGAGGCGGGCGTCGATAATATCGCCGGTCTGCTCATAGACTGTCAGCGAAATATTGCGCTCAATAACAATCAGCGCGCCGGTACGCGAGCGCGCCATGTTCATGCACGCATAAACTATGGGCATGACCCAACGGTGGGCCTTCTCCATCTCTTCCGCTTCGGCGCTCCGGCCCTCGAGCTTGCGCCTGAAAAAGCGGCGCAACCCCTTCCAGCGCTGATTGGAGCCGATCTCCTCCAGAAAGCGCCTGATCTGCTCCTGAAAGATGATAACCAACACCAGCAGGCCCACGCTCATGAAGCGGTCAAGAATAGTACCCGTCAACCTCATGCCGAGAATTTCCGACGTCAGCAACCAGACGCCGATAAAGGCCAGCACACCGATAAAGATATTCTTCGTTCCCGACTGCTTCATCAGCTTATAAAGCCAGAAAAGCAGAGCGGCGACCAGCAGAACATCTATCGCATCTTTAAATCCAAAGTTTGAAATCATAGCTCAAAGTTAGCATTTTTATTGGAGTGTGGAGGTATGTGAAGCCCATTAGTGGAAAATTTGTAACAGAATTGTAAAATTCATGTGATAAAATTTGGACTTTAGGTTATTTTAGTCTACCTTTGTGGCAAAATTGTGACCAATCTATGTCATGAAATGTATTGTCCGACTTATCCGAAAGGTCGGGAAATGCGCCGCAGCAGCGTCTCTTTTCCTCGCCTCATTTAATTATGCGTATGCAGCAGCCACAAAAGCTGAGACAAAAGCACGTATAGACTCCGTAAGCACCCTGCTCACACACGCTAAAACAGCTGCCGACAGCCTCCAGCTGATGCTCGACCGGTTCGACCTGTCGCCGGTTGAGAACACCATGATGCACATACGCCGAATCTACTTCACCGCGAGGCGTGCCGGCCGCGAGGACATCGCCCTCGACATGCTTCGCCGGTGGGCCAATCTCGGCATAAAATGGCACGACGACGAAATCATCAACGAGGCTATCGGCTATATCAATTCGATGCCCGAATCGGAAGACAAACGTCAGACGCTCGTTTATGTAAACTCCGGACTCGCCGAAACCCACCAATACAAATCTGACGCCGAGCGAATGAATTACCTCATTCAGATTTTGCGCGAGTGTGCCGACATGCCCGACAACGTCGACCCGTATGAGCGTGTTACCAAACACTTCATTCTCGTTGACCTGCTCCGCAGAGAAACCCACGGCGAACTCCTCAGCAAGTATCTCGGACGCCTCGACGCCGCGCTCTCCACTCTGCCCGCTCTGCCCCACAACTATCTCCGCGCAAAGTTCAACAACCGCGCTGCCCAAAGCTACTGGAACAACGACGAATTTCTGAAAAGCGTCAACATCGACCGAAACCAACTCATCTTGAACCGACGGCTCGAGAAACTCCACCGCAAGCAGAACCGCCGATTCAAGAACTACAACATGCAGAACTACCACGCTCTCAGGCGTATTCTGCGCAACTACGACATTCTCAGCGAAAAAGAGGTGCGCGACTATTTCAACCAGATTCTTGAACTCGCTGAAATCGACCCGGATGTTGCCGAAGCTCTTGCCGAAGACCCTACCGCCAAAATCGCCATATGGGCGGTCAACGGAGAATATAAGGAACATCTTCCGATGATCAAGTGGCTCGCATACAACGCCAAAACTATCTATGACCATCGCATGTTCTTGCGTCGGCTTATAGAATTTTCCGAAAAAGCCGGCGATATTGAACTGAAACAAGAAGCAGAGACCCAAAACGCCGAACTGCTCGACAAATTCGTCAACCACTTCAAAGCCGAAGAGCGTGTGCGTGAACTCAGTATTCTCTATGAAGTCAACGAAATCCGACGCATTGCCGCCGCCGACCAACTCAAAATCCAAAAGACCAAAACCGCCCTGCTTTACATGATGGGCGTGATTATTCTCGTGCTTTTGGCTGTGTTCATGATTCTATACATCCACGCCCGCAAACTTCGACTGAGATACAAATCTGAAATCGCCCGCCTGAGCTCGGAACTCGCCGCCGCCGGCAACTGCCGTGAAGAGCTCGAAAATCTCCGTGCGACAATGCGCAACGCCGAATCGGAAAAAAATCAGATGATGTCATTCCTAAGCCACGAGCTGAAAATACCTCTCAATGCCATAATAAACTACTCGCACCTGATTGTTGAGAACGCCAACGACGACACCCGCGAATACATGCACCACTTCGCCTCAATCATTGAGGTCAACGCCGATATTCTCCAGGAAGTAGCCGTTGACTTCTCTGAATTTCAGATTACCGAAGGACGCAAAGTGCCCCTCCATTGCATCCCGGTCGACGCAGGCGCCCTTGCCGAAGTAATAGTTGAAAGTGTAAAACCCCAGCTAAAGGAGGGCGTCAAGGTGGAATTCATTCCTTTTGACGGCGGCGACCCGATGATTACCACCGACCCGCGGCACGTGCAGTTAGTACTGATATCCTGCATCGGCAACTTGGCCCTGCTGACCGAACACGGCACAATTACCATCAGAACCGCCATTGACCACGCCGCCTCGACCTGCACATTCTCAATTACCGCCTCCGGACGCAAAGTCAGCGAAGACGAAACAAAAAGAATTCTTTCAACCTGGGATTATTTTGAAGACGATGCCATAATTCAGGGACTCGGACTCCCCAACTGCCAGATAGTCGTCAATGCCCTCCACGGCACCCTCGTCCTCGACGGAGCCGCAACCAACGACGGACCCCGCCTGCTCTTCACTATTCCCATATAAAAACGTCAATAATGAAAATAGGAATAATAGTAGCGATGGAAAAGGAGATGCAACTCCTTCTCCCTCTGATTGAAAATAAGAAATCGCGAGTCTGCGACACCTTCGAGATGTACTGCGGCACCATTTTCGGCAACCGGATATGCGCGATGGTCTGCGGAGTCGGCAAAGTCAACGCGGCTCTCGGATGTCTCGCAATGATTCATGCATTTCATCCCGAACTCATAATCAACACCGGAGTTGCCGGCGGAACCGGCGCGGCAAAGGTTCTCGATGTTGCTGTGGCAACCGCCGTGGGCTACCACGACGTCTACTGCGGCCCGGACTGCACCTACGGACGCGTGCTCGGGAGCCCGGCACTGTTCGACCCCGACAAACATGCAATCTCATATCTCACCCTGAAAAATCTCCCGACCCTGAAGTTCGGCACAATAGCCTCGGGCGACATCTTCGTTGACTCGCGCGAGACGGTCGACCGAATTCTCACCCTCTATCCCGACGCCGTCGGCGTCGACATGGAAAGCGGAGCCATTGCCCAGACATGTCACCGCTTCAGCGTGCCATTCATATGCCTGCGCGTAATTTCAGATACCCCGGGCGAAGTTGCCGACAACGGAGCGCAATATGACTCCTTCTGGGCCGCAGCTCCGCGCGAAACTTTCACTATTATCCGCGATCTCGTTGACCATCTATGAAGAAAATCGCCTCTTTCACCATTGACCACCTGCGCCTGAAGCGCGGACTCTATGTCAGCCGACGCGACCACACTCCCTCGGGCGACGCACTGACAACTTTCGACGTCCGCCTTACCGAGCCCAACCGCCAACCCGCCGCAGACCCGCGCGCGCTCCACACCATTGAACACCTCGCCGCAACCTATCTGCGCAACGACCCTGAATGGATGGACCGCATCGTGTATTGGGGACCGATGGGATGCTGCACCGGCTCATATCTTATTCTCCAGGGCGAACTCGAACCCGAAGATATTCTCCCGCTGATGCGCCGCATGTTTGAATTCATCGCCTCCTTCGAAGGCGAAATTCCCGGTGCCACACCCCGCGATTGCGGAAACTATTCGTTCAACGATCTTCCGGAGGCCCGACGAATTGCCCGCCGATATCTGACGGAAATTCTCGCAAACCCCTCTGACGAAAACCTACATTACCCGGCGTAAAAAATCCGTTCGATGCGCACTCTCCCCTCAACACGCAAAAAACTCCTCGAGAACTTCGGGGCATACCTTCTTCTCGAAGCAGGCAGCGCCGAAAACTCGCGTGAGGCATATCTCCGAGACGCCAGACGCCTTCTTGACTTTCTCGACGGCGAAAATCTCTCGCCTGTCAACGTCACGGTAAATGACCTTCACGCTTTCATGGTGGCGATGATGGAGCTCGGCCTGTCGCCACGCTCGCTGAGACGCATGGTCAGCGGCATACGCGCGCTCTATAAATACTTCGTCGTTGAAGGCTACATGCAGTCCAACCCGGCGCTGCTGATTGAACCTCCGCAAATAGGAATGCATCTGCCCGCAGTGCTCTCGGTCGAAGAAATCGACGCGATGATCAACGCCATTGACCCCGACAGCCGCGAAGCTCTGCGCGACCACGCCATAATTGAAACCCTCTATGGCTGCGGACTCCGCGTCAGCGAACTGATAAACCTCGAAGTCGGAAAGCTGAACCTCGATCAAGGCTACCTGACCGTTGTCGGCAAAGGAAGTAAGGAGCGCCTCGTGCCTCTCGGCGAGATTACCGCCGACATTCTGCACCTGTGGCTCAACGAACGTGCCGAAGGAAAAATTCGCCCCGGCGAAGAAAACTACGTATTTCTCGCCCCGCGGACCAGAGCGCGCATAACCCGCATGCGCGTGTTCGACATTGTGCGCCGGCTCGCTGCCCGCGCCGGAATAACTCGCGAAGTATCGCCCCACACCCTGCGTCATTCCTTTGCCTCCCACCTTCTCGAAGGGGGAGCCAATCTGCGCGCAATCCAGCAGATGCTCGGCCACGAAAGCATCGCAACCACCCAAATTTACATCCACCTGGACCGCTCACGCCTGCGCGAGGAAATCCTCCTCTACCACCCCCGCAACCACCGCTAAACATTTCATCTCTCTTGCAGGGACGCTCCGTTGAGCGTCCACACGACCCACCCTGATCATTTATGGCTTTTCGGTCGGAAGTAGCGGGAGTATGTCGGGATTGAGCAGCGAGCTTATTTCGGAGTAGGGTAGGGTGCAGGCAGGCATTCCTGCGGAATATGGTGCTATTTCATACTGGCCGTAGGTGAACGTAACACCCTTTCCGCCGAACTCAGGACCACAAATAGGCAGGTCCATGGCCTCCGGCTCAATCAACAGGGCCTCTTTAAGAGTCGCCGGAGCTCCTTCCCCGACAAGTGTCGGCCGGAAATATTGCCGCCATATGGCATTTCGGACAAGAGCGATGATTTCCTGACGGCTTCCCGGTTTGAAAGCATTTTCGTAGGTCAAGCGACGTCCCGTCGATACGACAAAAGTTGCCGCACGCGAGATTGCGCTACCATGAGCGCCTCCAAGATAGCAATATGTGTTATAGACATATGTCAGCAACGAATCGCTTTCAAACTCAGGAGCGAAGTTTATCTGATACTCATAGCCAACCTTTATGCTGTCGGCCGCGAGAAAGATAAAGTCGCGCTTGGCGACGGCCCGGAGCTTGGTGCTGACATGATCGATCAGTCGGCGGCCATTGGCAATTTCCTGTCGGGAAGCATGAATCAGAGGTTCGTCGGTAGTAAAAGTACCCCAGCTGAGGCAATCAGCCAGCCATTGGCGAACGCTGTCAACAAGATGAACGGCGCCGGCCGAGGGATACTGACCCGAAATAGTGATTTCGGCCGTTGAACCCGAATAATCAATAGAGTCGGCAACGGATATAGTGTCAGTCATCAGTGCGCGCGAGTCTGTTCCGACACCATTGCCGGAACATGAAGGCATCAGCAGAATCAGGGCTGCCGAAACCATATATGAGAGTGCTTTCATATGCATTGAGTTCGTTTTCGAGTGCAAAATTACGCAAAAAATGCGACATTCCGCTACTTTAATAACGTTACTCCCTCTCAAAGGGTTTATTGGGCATGCATCTTGCGAAGCCAGTTCCGGTAACCGAGAACGGCTATAACGGAATATATGGAGTAAAGAACCGGATAGAACACCAGCCCCTTATAGGCCTGCATCGGAATAGTAACGAGGTCTATAATCAGCCAAACGAGCCACTGCTCACAATATTTTTTCGCTGCCATCCACGATGCCACTATGGCCAACGAGGTCGTGAACGCGTCTACATATGGAATAGTCGAATCGGTGAAATTCAACAGAATCCAGGCTATAAGGGCCCAGAGAACAAAAGCCGACAACACAAGCACACCGACCATCCGAATCGGCGTGCGGGTTATCGGCAGCGTCTTGTTTGTGTCAGGAAGTTTGCGGGTCCAATTCCGGTAGCCATAAATTCCTATCAGCAGATAGTAAATATTCATGGCCGAATCGGCATAAATGCCTTTGCTGAAATACAATATTATACCTATTGCCGGCATTATTATGCTGGCAATCCACATTTTAGGATCAGCCTTATACTCCCAGAAAAGATAGAACAGTCCAACAATAAATCCAACAATTTCCAATATCATATTCTTTCAGTTTTAAATATCCAATAGTAGGGACGCTCCTTTGAGCGTCCCTACAATGGCGGTTTGGATTCGCGGTTTTTACAGTTCTGCAATAGCCTTATCTACTCAAAACTTAAACGTAACAGTGCCCATCACGTGAGTAGGTGCCTGCGCGGCGTAGCCCGCATAGCGCGAAACGACAGTGTTTCCGGAGGCGTCGAGCGCATACATAGCTTCGCTATAGCCGTTGTTGCAATACTCGGCGTTGAAGAGATTATATATTGAAAAACCTACCGTCATCTTCTTGATTCCGTTGATGTGAGGGAAAGTATAGTTCAGATGCAGATTGGTAACGAAATAGCGGTCAAGAGCCGCACCGTCGTCGGCAACATTACTCATATACTGCTTGCCGACATATTGGCTCTGGAGCGATGCTTCAAAACCTTTCACTGTGAAGTCGAACGAATTCGTAAACGTAATGTCGGGCGAAAATGCCAATGGAGTATCCTTATAATCTATCGTTATCGGATTGGCATAGTTTTCGTCATAGACATACTCAGTGAAATTCTTGATTCGGTTGCGCGAGAGACTCAGACCGAAGTTCCATTCAAACCAATCACACCAGGGCCTGAACGACGCCTGGAGCTCAACACCCATGCGATATGACGACGGCACATTGGTTGTCAGCGGATTGCCCGTATCGGAAAGCTGACCGGTCAGCACCAGCTGGTCTTTATAGTCCATATAGTAAAGGTTAACTCCGGCCGAGACAATCTTATGGTTGAAAGTATAACCCAGCTCATAGTCGAAAAGACGCTCGGCACGAGGTTCGAGAAGTTTGCCGTCGACCATATATCCATCGGTGAAATTGCTGCGCATCGGCTCTTTATGTGCAACACTCCACGATGCAAAAAGACGATGATTGCCGACCGAGTAGTTAAGACCTACCTTAGGGTTGAAAAAATGCCATGTGCGGTCAACATTCATCTTTTCCATCTCTTCGTTGATCCAGTCCCACGTGTCGGTGCAGCCGTCTATTGTGTAATGGATTCCTCGGTATTGCAGGTCGGCGAATGCTGAAAAGTCTTTGAGTATATCAAAGTTTGCCCGCACAAAGAAGTTGCCGTCGAGCTTCTTGCCGGTGTTGTCGTAATATCTCTGCAGCGGGTCGATTTTTCCAACAAAGTTGCGTACCCATGCAACCTCGCCATAGTGATCGCCATGGAAGTAGTTCAGCGCGCCTCCGGCAATCACATTCCAGCGGCCACTGCGGAAATTGACGTTAACCAGACCACCGCCAAAGCCATTGTCGTTGAACTTGAGTCTGACAATATCGGTTTTCTTCACTTTGTTGCCATCGGCGTCATAAAAAGGCTCCAGGCCATAGTCCTGAAGTGATTTATATTCCTTATACTGCTCGTAATTGCCAAAGTCGTCAGTGTAGTGCAACGCGGCAGTGAGATGCCATTTTTCGCCCAGACGCTGACTCAGGTGAAGCTGAAAATGATGTTGCGTGAAATAATCATACTGGTCCGGATAATATGCGCGCTGACCGTTGGCGTCCGTATATTCGCCACACGGATTGTAGCGTCGGCCGAATTCTTTCATATCCTCTTTCGAGGCGTAGTCCCAGGCCATGTAGGTGCGCTCCTTTCCGCCGAATGCAAGCAGGCGCACGTTCGTGTTGCGCGAACTGTAGGCAACCTGTCCGAAATAGCTCCATAGCTTCGACGAGGCACGTTCGATGTAGCCGTCGCTACCCATATGGCTCAGACGTGCGTCGAAACTCCAGTGACCGCCTAACAGTCCCGAACCGACGCGCAGGGTCTCGCGGTTGGTATTATACATTCCATAAGAACCGGAAACCTCGGCATACGCTTCCTCAGACGGCGCATCTGTAAGCATATTAACTGATGCACCGAAGGCTCCCGCGCCGTTGGTCGACGTGCCGGCGCCGCGTTGAATCTGTATATCGCGGACAGATGAAGCCAGATCGGGCATATTCACCCAATAGACAATGCCACTCTCGCCGTCGTTGAGCGGAATGCCGTTTGCGGTAACATTGATGCGGGTCTGGTCAGTGCCACGCACTCGCATTGACGTATAACCCATGCCCATACCGGCATCAGAAGTGCTTACAACCGACGGCGTCATCGATAGCAGATACGTAATGTCGCGACCGTCGTTGGCTTTCAATAATTGTTCTTTACTAACGTTGGTAAACGCCACCGGAGTCTTCGACGTCGCACGGTTGGCCGATACTTCTACCGTATTGAGGGTTATTACACTCAGTGAGTCTGCGTTCTCAGTGCTCGCCAGCACATGACATACCGCGCCCAGGCAGCATGCCATAATGATTGGTTTTCTCATAATTTTTTCTCTACGCCGGTACTAACCGGATCAGGTTCAAAGGGTTTAATCTCAGCTGAAGGTCTGACGCCTTCCGCACCCCTAAAACTAAGTTAAAAGTTAAAAATGAAAAATGAAAAATGAAAAATGAAAAATGAAAAGTTTGAAGTGAAACAATAAATATATAAACTCGACGTAGGGTCGCCACCTGTGGCGACCTAAACCTACGCTTTATATCAAATGAAAAGCATCTGGAAAGGCCAGCTGAGCAATCCGAGCACGAAGCTGAGGATAATGCACCATTGCGCATTTTCCGAAGCCCTGACGGCTCCTTCAACGTCGCCGCGCATCCATTTCGTGTTGACTTGCGAACCGAAAATCAAACCGGCAACGGCCATCGGCAGACAGCAGCAGAGCAACATTGCGATATTCCAGCCCATATAACTCTTAGGGCGCTTCGTGCCGTTGATTTCGTCGGGCGGAGTGGCTATTATCCAGGGAGTTCGTTGTTCAACCTTTGGCTCCTCGACTTTCTTGGGTTCTTCGGACACCACAGGAACTTCTTCCTCTATCAGACAGGCAAGCTCGGCAACCTCGCCGGCAGTTGTCCAGTCGCTGAAGTCAGCACACCAAACCGGCAAATCACGCGTAAAATCACGCCTTACCCTCAGGTCGTCGACACTAAACGGTCCGACAGGCTTTCCGTTTTCTATTATCCAGTACTTTTTCAATGCCTTATTCCTTTATTGAATTTTAAAAAAACTTGATTCCGGGCTGATCAATCAGGTCGCCGAGCACTGCATTAGCCAACGAGCTTGCCCCGATGCGGAAATACTCGTTGCTGAGCCATTCCTCGCCGAGAACCTCTTTTATAATCGTGTAATACTTGACGGCATCTTCTGTGGTGCGCACACCGCCGGAAGCTTTGAAGCCGACGCGGTTGCCCGTCTTTTCATAATACTCCTTGATGCAGCAGGCCATGACGTAGGCGGCTTCGAGCGATGCGCCCGGATATTCCTTGCCCGTTGACGTCTTCAGAAAATCGGCGCCGGCATAGAGGCTCAGAACCGATGCGGCTTTAATATTCGCAGCAGTTTTAAGCGCTCCGCTCTCAATGATGACTTTCAGCTTGCCTCCGCGGGTAGAATGCTTGAGCTCGCTTATTTCATCACATACCTCTTCATAGTCGCCGTCAAAATAATTTCCGAGGTTGAAAACCATATCGATTTCATCGGCTCCAGACTCGACGGCCAGGGCAGTCTCTGCAACCTTCACTTCGGGGAAAGTCTGAGATGAAGGGAATGCACCGCTCACGGCAGCAATCTCAACCTCCGTGACGTCAAGAACCGTGCGTACGACGGGAACAAAGTTCGGATACACACATATTGCCGCAACATTAGGCAGATGAGGATACTCGTTCTCAAACGCATTTACTCTCTCGGTGAAGCGCGCAACGCTCTGAGGCGAATCGGTTGAGGTCAGCGTGGTCAGGTCAATCGAGTTGAACACGGTCTTATAGACCTCCTTATTCATATTCTCCCGGAGGTGCTCTCCGAGAATTTTATCGACCACAGCCTTTACGGCGGCATCGTCGACCGTAACCTTCGAGTCGGCAACCGCCTGATGATATTTGTCTTTTACTTCTTCCATATACTTAAAGTTACATTTAAATTCTATATTAGAACAAAATCTGCGAGTTCAAAGTTTCAGAGTCGCTTTTTCAACTCAGCGCCAGCATCCGCTCAATCGGCTTGCGCGCCCGCGCCGCAACCTCAGGATCAACCTCAATCCGGGGTGACATATTCTCCAGACAAGCCGCCAGTTTCTCCAAAGTGTTCAACTTCATGAACGCGCAATCATTACAACCGCAGTTGCTGTCGGTTGGCGGCGCCGGAATGAAAGTCTTGTCAGGACAAAGACGCCGCATCTCATGCAGGATACCGCTCTCCGTGACAACTATGAACTTAGAACCCTCCGGGGCCTCCGCAGCAGCCTTCAGCAACGCTGCCGTCGATCCGACAACGTCGGCAAGCAGCAACAACGGCTTCTTGCACTCAGGATGCGCCAGAACCTTTGCCTCCGGATGCTGCTTCTTGAGCTCAACAAGCTTCTCTGCCGAAAACTTTTCATGCACATGGCAGGCACCGTCCCAAAGAACCATATTCCTGCCCGTGACGCTATTTATATAATTGCCCAGATTGCGGTCAGGGCCAAATATTATAGGTTCATCCTTAGGAAAAGTATCGACAATCTTGCGTGCATTTCCCGACGTCACCAACACATCGCTCAAAGCCTTGACCGCAGCCGAAGTATTGACATAACTGATAACCGTATGCACGGGATGAGCCGCAATGAAGCCGGCGAACTCCTCAGCCGGACAACTGTCGGCCAACGAACAGCCAGCCTCCAAATCAGGAAGCAGAACCGTCTTGTCTGGACACAGAATCTTTGCCGTTTCAGCCATGAAATTCACCCCGCAGAGAACTATTACAGGTTCCTCGACACGCGACGCAATCTGAGCCAACGCAAGCGAGTCGCCAATATAATCGGCGATATCCTGAATATCAGGCAGCGTATAATAATGCGCCATTATAACGGCCCCGCGCTCGCGCTTCAGCCGCCCGATTTTCTCTATGAGCTCCGCCTTATCAGCCATGCTTTATTATTTAATTATGTTTTATTTTAAATAAAATTTTAATATAAAGAAAGAAAAAAAGAATAAAGACTGTTAATAGCGATGATAACTTTCTGCCTGAATTGTTGCAAATTAAGGTTATCAAACCATATCAACAACAACCGACATACTTATCAACATATAAACCTGTTGACTTTCAATCGTTACGATAGTTTATCAACATACTGTTAACAACGCACAAAGTTAATAAAAATATCCGACACTTCACGTCAATAACCCGACAAATATCCGTTAATAACTCCACAATACTCTCCCACGCTACCTTCCCCTCCACGGCCACCCCCACGTTATCAACACACTTTTCAATCCTTTATCAATACCTTTTCAACACCCGAACCCCCACCCCAAAAATTTTGCATACCCCTGAATTTTACATAACAAATGAAGTTAGATCTGATATATACTTATTATCTTTTTCCTAAAAGAAAAACAGATAAAATTCTATTCTTAGTAATTAGATATACTAATAGTAGGCAGATGATTATGATAAATATAGAAATAACAGGACATACAATGAAATTATAGATTATAAAATTAACATTGTCACAATTTATTATGAATGACAATCCCATTTCTAATATAAATGTTTGTAAAATATACCTGTTGGTTGAATTAAATTAGTACAATATTTATAATGAAAAAGTTGCACATA
>CAZKOF010000047.1:0-15608 GCA_964554335.1 uncultured Bacteroides sp. | reverse complement strand
ATTCGGAAAACCTTGTCGGCTGCTACATTGCCAAATTTTGATGCGGTTGCCCTGGTACTACTCGGAAGGGATTTGTCAATATGAGAAAAAAATTGTAACTTTGCGCTGAAATGTTGACTTCTCAGCTCATCCGCAGGGCGCTCACGTCCCTGCTGCTTATTGTTTCGGTAGCGGTACCCGCGTCTGCGCAGGTGCCTTTTGACCGCGGCATGAAGGAGAAGACGACATTCGTGCCTAAAGGAGAGTGGATTGCCGGCATCAGCGTCAGCTATACGGCTGAAAAACTTGACAATTACAAGTTTCTCATATTTGAAGACCTCACTGGCCGCGGCTACACTTTCAAGGTGAGTCCGATGTGTTTGTTCGCTTTTGCCAACGACCTCGCTGCCGGCGGTCGTTTTTCCTATTCCCGCTCGTTAGTCAAGCTCAACGAGGCCAGTATAACCCTCGCGTCAGACATGGGCTTTAGCGCCGATCATCTTTACTCGCTGAGCCATAGCTACGGCGGCACGATGCTCTTTCGCAACTACATTGCCCTCGGAAAATCAACCCGTTTCGGCATTTTCAACGAGGTGCAGTTGCAGGTTTCCGGCGGCCAAAGCAAGATTGCCAGCGGCACAGGGCAGGCCCTCAGCGGCACCTATTCGCGCAATCTTCATATTAACGTCGGTGTGACCCCGGGCCTGATAATGTTTCTCAATAACTACTCGGCCCTGGAGGTGAACATCGGTGTGCTCGGCTTCAACTTCTCCGACACGAAGATGACCACTGATCAGATTTACATCGCCCACATGAAGCGCCGCTCGGCCAACTTCAAGATTAACCTCTTTTCCATCACGTTCGGTACCGTGTTCTATATCTGATGGCGAAGATTTTGCGACATATCCTGCTCGTTCTGCTGACGGCCTTCGGCGCCGGAGCGGCTTCGGCATATGATATGGTCTACGACCCCGCCATCGAGTTCACGCGACACTGCCTCATCGGTCGGCCCCTTCCCGGCGGTCCCGATAATGACCTCGTCATCGTCAACGGAACTGACACGATTTCGATGATTCTCCCCGAACCGAACTTCTCGCGTTACCACCGCGGACTCTTCAACTACCTTATCATTCCGCGCGGAGAGTGGAACTTCGGCCTCACGGCGAGTTACGGCGAACTCAATACCGAAGACGTTCAGTTGCTTAATATTCTGACCGACGTTTCGCTCAAAGGGAAAACCTACGCCATCAAGCCGTCGGTCCATTACTTTTTCCGCCATAATCAGAGCATCGGTCTGAAAATCGTCTATACCCATGCCGAAGCGGGTCTCAATTCCCTCGGCCTCGATATAGATGACGATATGAGTTTCCCCCTCAGTGACGTCGACTACGTATCCACGACCTACTCCGGCGCCGTCAGCTACCGCAACTATGTCGGCCTGAGCCGCATCAAGCGCTTCGCCGTGTTCAATGAGGTCGACCTCTCGTTTACCTCCGGTACGAGCGAATTTACGCGCCTCTACAACTCCGAGCCCAAGCGCACCCATACGCGAATCAACGAAGTTGCGCTCAACTTCAGCCCCGGCGTCTGTGTTTTTATCATGGAGAACGTCAGCTTCAATCTCTCGTTCGGTGTCTTCGGCCTGAAGTACCGCAGGGAACATCAGTTCACAAACGGCATTGACGAAGGCACGCGCCATAGTTCCGGCGCCAACTTCCGGTTCAACATCTTCAACATAAATTTCGGCTTAGGTGTCCATATTTAAGAACATATTGCGCGCGGCGATCCTCGGAGGAGCCGCACTCGTTGCAGGCGGGTGCATCAAGAATGATCTGCCCTATCCGCGCATCCAGGCCAATATCACCGCCATTATGGTCGAGGGCGAGGAGCTTCCCGCAGTCATCGACCCACAGAAGCGCACGGTGACGCTCACCATGGGCGAGGAGGCGGATCTGCAGCACGTGCGCCTGCTCAGCTATGCCCTCGAGCCGGAAGGGGCATACACCACGGACCTGACCGACGAACTCAACCTCATTCGCCCGCTATATGCGGTTGTGTCGCTCTATCAAGACTATGTATGGACTATACGCGCCGACCAGACCATTGAGCGTTACATAACCGTTGACCCGCAGATGGGGGCTCCTGTCATCGACGTCCCCGGACGCCGCGTGATTGTCTACGTCCCGAAGGGAACGGATCTGAATGAGGTCAAGATTACCTCGCTGAAGCTCGGCAGCACCGCCGCCACCATGGACCCCGACCCTGTCGGTCAGACTGTTGACTTCTCGCAGCCGATCAGCATCGTTGTCAGCGACTATGGCCGCGAGAGTCTTTGGACGCTCTATGCCGAGGTCGTCGACGCCTCCGTGAGCATGACACAGGTCGACGCATGGACCCGCGTTGCCTGGTTATATGCCGATGCCGCCGAAGGCAAAGACAACGGATTTGAGTATCGCCTGAATGGGCAGTCGGAATGGACCCGCGTTGACGCCGCCGACATTACAGAGTCGAAAGGCCGGCTCATTGCCTGCCTCAAGCATCTCTCGCCGGCAACGGACTATGAGGTGCGCGCATTCAGCGACACCGACGTTACCGCGACAGAGACATTCACAACCGGTACGGAGGCGCAACTGCCCAATGCCGGGTTCGACGAATGGTGGCTCGACGGCAAGGTCTGGAACCCCTGGGCCCAGGGCGGAACGCCCTATTGGGACTCGGGCAACAAGGGCGCCACAACCCTCGGCGACTCGAACACTCAGCCCACGGAAGACACTCCCTCCGGCACCGGCTACGCCGCTCAGCTCAAGAGTGAATTCAAGGGCCTCGGTTCCATCGGTAAGCTCGCCGCAGGCAATATCTTCACCGGCGTATACGTGCGCACCGACGGCACCAACGGCATTCTCAGCTTCGGCCGAGAGTTCTCGCAGCGTCCGACGCGTCTGACCGCGATGCTCAAGTATATAAATGCTCCGATAAGCCATGTCGGCACTGAAGTGCGCTTCAAAGAGTGGAAGGGCCGGCCCGACACGTGTCAGGTCTACATAGCCCTGACCGACTGGACGGCGCCGCTTGAAATCAGAACCAACCCCAAGGACCGGCAGCTCTTCGATCCTACAGACTCCCATGTGATTGCATACGGCACGGTCAGCTATGGCACCGACGTGCCGCAATGGACGCCCGTTTCCATAGATCTGGAATATCGGTCAACCTCGCGTGTGCCTAAATATATTCTTGTTGTTTGCTCTACCTCAAAATATGGCGACTACTTCGTCGGCGGTTCGGGTTCAGAACTCGACATCGATGACCTCACCCTCGAATATGACTACTGAACAACAATTTGATGCGGCAATGGAGCGTTGTCGCGCGCTATTTGTCAAGAAACTCCATGACTATAAACCGGCGTGGCGCGTGTTGCGTCCGTCGTCGCTGACTGACCAAATATATATAAAAGCCAAGCGCATACGCGAACTCCAGATGCTCGGAGGCGACGATGCCTCGGCTGTTGGCGAGGGTATTCTGCCCGAGTTCATCGGTATTATAAACTATGGCATCATCGGCCTCATTCAGCTCGAGCTTGGCCCCACCTGTGTAACCGACATTTCGGAGGATGAGGCGTTGAGGCTCTATGACGCCGATGTGGCGAAAATCCGCGAGCTGCTGATGGCCAAGAACCATGACTATGGCGAGGCGTGGCGCGACATGCGTGTGAGCAGCTACGTTGACCTCATACTGATGAAAATTCTGCGTACCAAGCAGATCGAGGACCTCGGCGGCGCCACTCTCGTCAGCGAGGGCATTGACGCCAACTATATGGACATGGTCAACTATTCCGTGTTTGCCATTATAAAGCTCACCGAATGAAAATCGCCGTTTGGATTGCCCGGTTGCTGCTGGGCGGAACATTCCTGCTCAGCGGGGTGACTAAAATCGTCGACCCCTACGGCTCGTTGATAAAAATCGAGGCTTATCTGACGGCCTGGGGGCTGAATGAGATTATTCCGACGGAGTTTGTCCTCGTTGGCGGTTGCGCGCTCGCAACGCTTGAATTCATCATCGGCCTGCTGCTCGCAACCGGTTCGCTGCGCCGGGCCGCCGCTTGGGGCGCCCTGGCACTGATGGCATTCATGTTGCCGCTGACGGTGTATGTCGCCGTTGCCAATCCCGTTGACGACTGCGGTTGTTTCGGCGACTTCCTGGTGATTTCAAATCAGGCGACTATGTGGAAAAACGTTGCCCTGACGGCGCTCGCTCTCTTTCTGTGTCGCTATAATAGCCGTGCGCGCTGGCTATTCGCCCCGTGGATTCAGTGGGTGCAGGTTGCTACCGGAGTGGCATATATGCTTATCCTGGCCGTTGTCGGCTATCATGAGCAACCCCTGCTGGACTTCCGCCCCTATCCTGTCGGCGAACCGCTGACCGATAACGGTGGCGAGGCTGTCTACACGTATGAGCGCAATGGCGAAGTACGCGATTTTGCCGAAGATATGCTCCCCGACGAAGCTGAGGGCTGGGAGTATGTCGGCGTGCGCTTTGTCGTTCCCGATTCGGGGAAGATGCTCGCGATTTTTGACCGGGAAACCGGCGATGAGGTGACCGAAGAGGTTCTTACCGGAGCCTCTGACGTGATGCTTCTGCTGCTGCCATATCCGTCAGACGCCGGTGCTGCCGGAAGCTATATAGCCAATGAGCTTCAGTCAGCGATGGAGTCGCGTTTCGGACGCGGGTCGTTTGTCTGCCTGACGGCTGCCGATTCTGTCGCCGTTGACCATGCCCTCGATTTGATGATGGCAACCTATCCGGTATATTATGCCGACCCGAAAGCGCTGAGCGCCGTTGCCCGCGGCCAGATGTCGGTCGTTTATCTTCGCGACGGGGTCGTTGTCTGGAAGCGGACACTGAACTCAGTCAATCTCGACCTGCTGAGCGCCGACGGTGCCGACCCGGCCGAGGTTTATGCCGTTGACGGCTCTCGCACTTTCCGTTGGCTGACCTTGTTCTTTATCGCCGCCAACGCGGTCATTGCGTTCGTTGGGCTGCTCCCTTACGTCGGGAGACTCAGGCGTCGGTCGAAAGGCGCCTGATGACTCGCGCGGGATTGCCTGCAACGACGGTGTTTGACTCCACATTGCGGGTCACGACCGAGCCTGCCCCGATAATGCAGTTATCGCCTATGGTGACGCCCGGAAGGATTGTCACCCCGCCTCCGATCCAGACGGAATGACCGATAGTCACGGCCTCAGCCCATTCAACGCCGGTGTTGCGCAGGGTGGACTCCAGCGGGTGGCAGGCCGTGTAGATGCTGACGTTCGGGCCGATGAAGCAGTTATTGCCGATGTTGACGGGCGCTTCGTCGAGAATCGTCAGGTTGAAGTTTGCAAAGAAGTCCTCGCCGATATGAACGTTGCAGCCATAGTCGCAGCGAAACGGCTGGTTGAAGTGGAAACGCTCGCCCGTGCGGCCGAGAATGCGCTTCAGCAGTGCCCGTTGCCCCTCTGCATCCAGCGGGTCGAGGTCATTGAACTCGCGAATCAGGCGTCGCGTTGCAGCCAGGCGCCGGTGAAACTCGGGGTGCTGCGCCTCATAAATCTCTCCGGCGAGCATCTTGTCCCATTCTTGTTGAAACTTTTCGTTGTCCATAATTCGGATAAAATGAAGTCCTTAGAGTCAAATGCGACCCTAAGGACTCAGGTTACGTTACAAGCCGAAGATGATTATGCCTCGGCAATGGGGGTTACGTTGATGAAGCGGCGACCGTTGCGACCTTCGGTGAAGAGCACGGTGCCATCAATCAGGGCGTAGAGCGTGTGGTCCTTGCCCATGCCTACGTTGAGGCCGGGGTGATGAACGGTGCCACGCTGGCGCTTGATGATGTTGCCTGCCTTGGCGAACTGACCGCCAAAAATCTTAACACCCAAACGTTTGCTTTCTGATTCGCGGCCGTTCTTGGAACTGCCGACACCTTTCTTATGTGCCATTTCTCTGTCAGATTTGGTTTATGGGGTTAAACAATTAAGCGACAATATCCTTAATCACCACCTGGGTGAAGCACTGGCGATGGCCGTTTTTGCGGCGGTAGCCTTTGCGACGCTTTTTCTTGAACACGATGACCTTGTCGCCCTTGACGAGTTGTTGCTTGACTTCGCAGACAACCTTTGCGCCCTCGACTAAAGGAGCGCCTACGGTCACTGCACCATCGGCGTCAACCAGCAGAACGCGGTCAAACTCTACGGCGCTGCCCTCCTTGGCGTCGTCACCAAGATAGTGAACATAAAGGAACTTGTCCTTTTCGGCCTTAAACTGCTGGCCTTGGATTTCTACAATTACGTACATTTACGTTTTGAAGTTTATTGATGGTTAATTTCGTCAGGCGTCAATTTAATTGGTAATTAGTAATTAGGAATTAGGAATTGAACTTGGATTGCCCGAGCGAATATAAATGAATTTACGTTTATGCCTCGGCAACTTCGGCAACAACCTCAACGGGAACCGTTGCGGTAACTTCTTTGTGGAAGCGGATGGTTGCGGTGTAGTTGCCGACTTCCTTGATGGAGGTGTTGAGGGTGATGAGCTTGCGGTCAACCTCGTGGCCGAGCTTGGCGAGCGCTTCGGCAACGCTGGCGGCATTGACTGCGCCGTAGATTGTGCCGGTTTCGGCAACTTTGGCGGCGATGGTCAGGGCCACGCCCTCGAGAGCTGCGGCTGCAGTTTCGGCGTTAGCCTTGATCTGTGCGAGCTTGTGGGCGCGCTGGCGCTGGTTTTCAGCAAGAACCTTAAGGGCGCTTTCGGTAGCGATGACGGCTTTACGCTGGGGAATGAGGTAGTTGCGACCGTAGCCTGACTTTACCTCAACAACGTCGTCCTTGTATCCCAGATTGGGGACATCTTCAATAAGAATCAGTTTCATAATCTATTGTCTCCTATCTTTTGGGGTTATTTCATGAGGTCGGTTACGTAGGGCAGGAGGGCCAAATGGCGAGCGCGCTTAACGGCCTGAGCCACGCGGCGCTGGAACTTCAGCGAGGTGCCGGTGATTCGACGGGGAAGGAGCTTGCCCTGTTCGTTGAGGAACTTTTTGAGGAACTCGGGATCCTTGTAGTCGATGTACTTGATGCCGCTACGCTTGAAACGGCAGTATTTCTTCTTGGTCTTGTCCACATTCGAGGTGGAGAGATAGCGAATTTCGGAATTTGCTTGTGCCATTGTTCGTTACGTAGATTATTCGGCTGCGGGAGCCTGTTCAACACTTGCGGCGGGAGCGGCGCTGCGACGTGCGCGACGCTTGTCGGCATATTCTTTTGCATACTTGTCGAGACGGAAAGTCAGGAAGCGCATAACGCGCTCGTCGCGACGGTAGGCGGTTTCAAGCGTTTTCACCAGGGTGGGTTCGGCGTCGAACTCTACCAGAGTGTAATAGCCGGTTGATTTCTTCTCGATCGGGTATGCGAGCTTGCGCAGACCCCAGTTCTCTTCGTTCACGATGGTTGCGCCGTTGTCGGTCAGCAACTTGGTGAACTTTTCTACCGCTTCCTTTGCCTGGGCGTCAGACAAAACGGGAGTCAGAATGAAAACGGTTTCGTAGTTGTTCATCGTTTGTTTTGTTAGTTAAAAATGTGATAATTTGCTTTTTGAGCGCCGCAAAGTTACGAAAAAATTTCCTCCCCCACAAATTTTTTCTCCCATAATTCCCAAATCTCCAAATTTATCAAACAATTTATCAAACAACTCACCCTTTAATACAAAGGTGCCGGCGGGATGCGGCTTGAGGTGGGGGCGCCACGCGGGTGAACCTGCGGCTGCGGGCGCTGACGCGCTCCTTGCGGCAGGCTACTTATGGTAGGCGGCGCTATGCGCCTTTGGGCTGCTCTGCAGCTAAGAACAAGAAACGCCCTCTTCCATTTTTTTTCATGCGCTTTCTATGTCGGTTAGTTTGGGGGATAAAAAAGAATGAGTAAGCAAGGCCGAAGCCTAAACATTACTCATTCTCCTCTCTCCTCGGCGGTATGGACGGGACTCGAACCCGCGACCCCCTGCGTGACAGGCAGGTATTCTAACCAGCTGAACTACCACACCGTTTTTGGGTTGTTTTGCCTATTGTTTTTGTGTTGCTCGGCCACCGTTGTGGCCTCATTGCGAGTGCAAAGTTACGACTGTTTTCTGAACTGTGCAAATTTTTTCGGCAACTTTTTTGAAAATTTTTCTGAAAAGTTGCTAAGTCATTGACGTACAGGGCGCTCGCCCCAGAGCAGTTTTGTGCGTAAGGTTTCGGCAAAATGGTGATCGGGGAATTGTGCGACGATTATCGGGAATTCTGCGGCCCGGATAGTGATGGTAGCGTCGGCGTTGACGGGGTGGCTCCGGCCGTCGAGGCTGAGCATGAACATTCCCTTGCGTGCTTTCACGCGGAGGTCTATGCGTGCGTCGCCGTTGACCGCGAGCGGACGCATTGCGAGCAGATGAGGGGCGACGGGCGAGATTACCAGGGCATTGACCGTAGGGGCCAAAATCGGGCCGCCGACGCTGAGGTTATAGCCCGTGGAACCCGTGGGGGTCGCGATGATGAGCCCGTCGGCCAGGTAGGTTGTCAGCGGAATGGAGTCGACCGAGGCTTCGATGGATATCATCGAGGCGGTGTCGTTCTTCAGCAGGGCAACGTCGTTGAGCGCATATGGGCTGCATTCTGCCGGCAGGGGTTCCGAGCAGCTTACGCGGAGCAGTTTGCGGGGCTCCAGGCGCAGGCTTCCGAGGGTTTTGCGGTCGGCGTCGAGCAACATGTCGATCGTGAAATCGGTCAGGAAGCCGAGGTGGCCGGCGTTGACTCCGAGGATGGGCACCCGCGAGGCGTTGATCCACTGGGCGGTGCGCAGGAATGTCCCGTCGCCTCCGAGCGATATCGCCAGGTCGGCAACAATCCCGGTTCCGCGGTCAACCGGTTCGGCTCCTCCGTCGGGCAGGGAGCCTCGGGCAGTCATGAGGTCGAAGATCGGGCGGGAAATCAGCAGGCCGTCGTCGGCAAGGGCGGCGATGTGGTTTCGCACGCGGTCGAACAGTCCGGCCGGAAGCTCTTTGATTTTGCGTCGCGAGCCGTGGAGAAATATTTTCATATATTTATAAGGTGTAGAAGCTCGGCGGCGCGAGAGCGGAACACGTCGATTGCGGGGTCGTCGTCGGCATTGTCGGAGTCGTCGGACGATGTTGAGATGACCTCGTAGCCGTAGCGCTCGAGCGAGCGGGCTGCCGAGCGGGCGTTGCGCCGGTTTGTGCGCAGGTCAATGGTTATGCGTCCGTCGTCAAGCCGGCGTCCGGTGACGTTGAGGTTCACCAGGTGGGCGTCGCTGTCTTCAACGGCCCGAGCCAGGGCCGAGGCGCAGAAATCGTCGGGGCGGCAGGCCACAATGAGTCTCGAGGCTTCCTGAAGCGGGGGCATCAGATGGGGCGAAATGTCATTTACCCGTGTCAAATTTTTTCCTTTCTTATAAAATGCTTAAATTTGTGGTGCTTTTAAGGCATAACAAACATCATGCCAAGATTGATTTTGGCAGATGCAAAGATAATAAATTATTGCTGAATTAGCAAATGACACAGCTGAGTGTAAACATAAACAAGATTGCCACGTTGCGCAATGCGCGCGGCGAGGACCGCCCGAATCTGCTGAACGTCGCTCTCGACTGCGAGCGTTTCGGCGCACAGGGAATTACGGTTCATCCGCGACCCGATGAGCGCCACGTTACCCGCGCCGACGTTCTGACGTTGCGTCCTGCGCTCCACACCGAGTTCAATATCGAGGGATATCCGAGCGAGGAGTTCCTGGATTTGGTTCTTCGGGTCAAACCCTCGCAAGTCACTTTGGTCCCCGACGCGCCCGACGCCCTGACGTCATCGGCGGGGTGGGACGTTGTTGCGAACATGGACTTCCTGAGTGAGGTGGTTGACCGTATCCGCGACGTCGGCATCCGCTCAAGCATATTTATCAACGCCGACGCGGAGCAGGTTGCCGCCGCGGCCAAAGCCGGAGCCGACCGCGTAGAACTCTATACCAAACCCTATGCCGACCGTTATCCGTCGAATCCCGACGAAGCGGTCGAGCCCTATGTCGTTGCCGCCCGTCGGGCGCGCAGTTGCGGTTTGGGATTGAATGCGGGCCATGACCTGAGTCTTGAGAATCTGGCATTCTTTGCCTCGCGGGTTCCGTATCTCAACGAGGTCAGCATCGGCCACGCCCTAATCTGCGATGCTCTCTACCTCGGTCTCGAGGCGACAATCAAGCGCTATCGCGCCTGCCTGAATGAGACCGCATAACCCCTCCCATTTTTAACTTTTCATTTTTCATTTTTTCATTTTTAACTTCCCCATGGAAGAACTATCACTTTGGAAACTATGCCTGCAAGGCGGTTTTATAATGATTCCACTGGCGCTGTTGGCGCTCGTGTGCATTTATATATTTATTGAGCGCATGCTCGTTATCAATCGTGCCGGTCATCAGGACCCGACGTTCATGAAGCGCATAAAGGATTACATCCGGGAGGGTGAGATTGAAAGCGCCATGAACCTCTGTAGGAACACTCCGACTGCCTATAGTGCTCTGATTGCCAAAGGCCTGAGTCGTATGGGCCGACCGATGCAGGATGTGCTCGTAACCATCGAGAATATGGGCAACCTCGAAATTGCCCGCCTCGGCAAGGGGCTCCCCTGGCTCGCAACGACCGCCGCAGGCGCTCCGATGCTCGGCTTCCTCGGTACGGTTATCGGCATGGTCGAGGCTTTCCACGCCATGGCCACGGCCGGCTCCGCGGCAACGCTGGCAACGTTTGCCGACGGCATCTACACGGCGTTGGTGACAACTGTAGCCGGTCTCATCGTGGGAGTTATTGCACTGTTTGCCTACAACTATCTGGTTGCGCGGCTCAACTCTGTGATGACCCTGCTCGAAGGCAAGACCATGGAGTTCATGGATATGATTGACTCTACTTCAGCGAGTTGACGCATGGCACTGAAAAAGCAATTCGACATGTCGGCGACTTTCAGCATGGCCTCGATGACCGACGTGATTTTCCTGCTGCTCATCTTCTTTATGGTGACGAGCACGTTTGTCTTTCCCAATGCCCTGGAGGTTAACCTTCCGGAGAGCGCTACTCAGACAACCTTGAAGCCGACGGCACGAATCTATCTCGACGCCCGGGGGCGCACTGCAACAATGTATGGCGAGGGCGCTGACTGGCAGATGCTCGACAGCGTAGCTCCCCGAGAACAGTTGCAGACCTTCTTCGCCATCGTGCGCCAGCAGGAGGGCGAGGAGAACCCGGCGTCGTTCGTGGCTCTCTATGCCGATCGCGAGGTTCCCTATGGTTCGGTGGTCGAAATGCTGAACCTCGGGGCGGAAAATAATGTGCGCATTGTGCTTGCGACCTCCGCGCCACAGAAAACCGATGGAAAATAAACGCGACAGAATGCTTGCCCTGGGGCTGACGCTGCTGATCGGCGCCTTGTTGACCCTGATGCTGGTGACGGTCCACGTTGCCCCGGCGTCGGCGGTGTTGCCGCAGGTTCCGGACGCCGAGGAGCAGGAGATATTCTTCGCCGACATCGAATATGAAGAGATAACCTCCGACCCGACCCCGACGGTCGACGGCGAAGCTGCTTCGGCCGCTGCGAGCGATGACGGCGGTGCCGATCTGACCTCGACCTCAGGCGAGGGTGTTCCGGACCTTGTTGCCGCTGACGAGCCTCAGCCCGAGGCGCAGCAGGTTGCCAAACCCGAGGAGACCAAGCCCGACGGTCCGACCAAAGAGGAGATTGAAGCGCAGAAGCGCGCCGCCATTGCCGCCAAGTTCGGCAAGGCAACAGGACTCAAAGCCACCGACAATCAGGCCTCCGGCACATCTGCGGCAGGCAATGCCGCAACGGGCAACAATCCGGCATCCACGGGCCTGGGGCTCGACGGCCGCAAGCTCAAGAACCGTCCCGACCCCGGAATCAAAAACGCCGTCGGGCGCGTGTGGGTGAAGGTGACGGTCAACTCCGAAGGAGCCGTCACCTCCGCGGCATTCGTGCGCTCAAGCGGTTTCGGTTCACGCGAGAGCGAGGTCAGAGAGGCCTGTGTAGCCGCCTCGCGGAAACTGCGCTACACAGCCGACCCGACGCGACCGTCGCAGAGCGGCACAATCTGCTGGAACATCAAGTAAAACCTAAATTCGTAATGTCGCAATGAAGTCAGCACTGATAACCGACCCGACCTTGATATTCTTCATAGTCCTGGCCATCATTCTGCTGGCTCCGCTGCTGCTCAACCGCCTGCGGATTCCGCATATCATCGGCATGATTGTTGCCGGCGTGGCTATCGGCCCCTATGGCTTCCACCTGCTCGACAATGACGCGTCGTTCAAGATTTTCGGCCAGGTCGGTCTGTTGTATCTCATGTTTCTCGCCGCCATTGAGATAGACCTCTTTCATCTTCAGCGTAATCTGAAGCGCGGCGCCGTTTTCGGACTTCTGACGTTTTTGATTCCGCTGGTGCTCGGCTTCCTTTCGGCGATATATTTCTTCGGCACAGACCTGGTCACGGCGCTGCTGCTGGCATCGATGTATGCCTCCCACACACTGATAAGCTATCCCGTTGCCGTGCGCTTCGGAATCACCAAAGCGCCTGCCGTGCTAATGGCTATTGTCGGCACTATCATTGCCGTTATCGGTGCCCTACTGACGCTGGCTACCGCAGTCAACGTCCACCTTCACGGCTACATTTCTATATCCCAGATTGCGCTGCTGTTGCTGAAACTCGCCGGCTTCTGTTTGGGCGTATCGGTTCTTTACCGCTATGCCGCGCGTCGTTTTCTCAGATGCTACTCTGACCGCGTGACGCAGTTCGTCTTCGTTCTGGCATTGGTGTTTTTAGCCGCCTGGCTCGCCCAGGCAATCGGCCTCGAGGGGGTTCTCGGCGCATTCTTCGCGGGCTTGGTGCTGAACCGCTTCGTGCCCAATACGTCGCCGCTTATGGCACGGCTCGAATTCGTCGGCAACGCTCTTTTCATTCCATACTTCCTCATCGGCATCGGAATGATGATAGACATCCGCGTCATCGCCTCGGTCGAGACGCTGAAGCTTGCCGGAGTGATGCTCGCCGTGGCGCTCGTTGCCAAATGGCTCGCGGCCTGGCTGACGGCCAAGCTCTACGGAATGAGGAGCGATGACCGGCAGGTGATGTTCGGCCTGACAACGGCCCATACCGCCGTGGCCCTCGCCGTGGTATCCATCGGCTACGGCTTCGGGCTACTCGACAGTTCGATGCTGAACGCAACGGTGCTCATGATTTTGATTACCTGCGCAATCGCACCCATGGTCACTTCCGGAGCGGCCGGACGCATAAAAATCAGAATGCTCGAAGAGGCCCCGGTGGTCGAAAATGATCGTCCGGACAATACCCTCGTGCCCGTCGATAACCCGATTACGGCTGTGGCGCTGATGGAGGTGGCGCTGATGCTTCATCCCGCCGGTCGCGCCGAAAACTCGCTGATGTCGGTCCATGTGCGCACCTCGAACTCCGCCGCGGCGCGCGCCAACAGCGACGCCTCGCTCAAACTTGCCCGCGAGGCCTCGGCAACGGTCGATGTCCCCGTGGTCACGATTGAACGCTATGACTCCGACGTTGCCGCCGGACTGCTCAACACCATCAACGAGCGCGACGTCAACTGTGTCGTCATGGGCCTGCACCGGCGTGTCTCGCTCGTCGACACCTTCCTCGGCCGCAAACTCGAAGATATTCTGGCGTCGTGTGGCCGCATGTTTTTTATTTGCCGTCTTTTCAACCCGGTCAATACTCTGCGGCGCATGGTGGTTATCGTGCCTCCGCGAGCCGAGTTCGAACGCGGCTTCCGCTTGTGGGTGACGACTCTCGGGCGCCTTGCCCGCAATTTGGGCAGCAAGGTCATATTCATCTGTTTGCCTGAAATCTCCAGGCTTATCGGCGCTATTCTATTGCGTGAACGCATTGACCTGCGTCTGGAATTCCGCCCCGTCGAGCAGTGGGACGACTTTGTACTCCTTGCCAACCGCATCTCCGATGACGATCTTCTCGCCGTGGTCTCCGCGCGCCCCGGCTCGCTGAGCTATGGTCCTGCAATCAACGACATGAATACTTTCCTCCAGAAATATTTCGTCGAATCGAATCTCATCGTGATCTTCCCCGAACAGAGTGAGAAGAACGAAGACACTATGTCGTTCATCGACCCCATAAACCAATAATCCGCCCCATTTCTAATGCACATAATTCTTGAAGATATCGAAGAGATCAGAACGGCGCTCATGCCGCTGACCCTGACGCGCCCCGTCGGTGAGCTCCCCGCGGGAATATGTGACACGATTGCCGCGCGCTGGCGCAGGCTGCTGCCCGGTTCCACGGTAGGATACGCAACCGCCGGTTATCTGTCTGAAAAGTTTCCACGCGGCGGCGAGGGCATAGTCGTGCCCGGAAATGTTATCCCGACTCCCGAACTGGCGGCCGCGCTCAGCCGCGGCGAAGAGATTTCAGCCGATGCCCGTCGCTACACGTCGCTGACCGACATTTTCAGAATGAGCAAAGAGCTGATTGCCGCCGACTTCGGGCTGCTGACCGCCGGTCGCACATCGGCGCCGTTGTCGGCGAGCTGCACGCTCATCGGACCCGCCGACCGCCTTTTCATTGAAGAGGGAGCCTCGGTAGAGGGCGCGTTTATCAATACCCTCGGCGGTCCGGTCTATATCGGCGTCGGAGCGGAGGTCCAGGAGGCCACGGCGCTGCGCGGACCAGTTGCCATTGGACCGAAATGCCGTGTGCGCGCGGGCGCGCGATTGCTTCCCGGCTCGAATCTCGGCCCGGTCACGCGCGTTGGCGGTGAAATCAGCAATGCCGTCTTTCTCGGTTATGCAAATAAGCAGCACGACGGTTTTCTCGGCGATGCCGTCATTGGCCGGTGGACCAATCTCGGGGCCGGATGCGTGGCCTCAAACCTCAAGAATAATTACGCCGAAATCCGCCTCTGGAACTATGGCTCAAAGCGTTTCGAGCGCACGGGGCTGCAATTCTGCGGACTGATTATGGGCGACCACTCCAAAGCGGCAATCAACACGACTTTCAACACGGCCACCGTCGTAGGAGTCGGCTGCAATATTCACGGCTACGGCTATCCGCGCCCGTTTGTCGAGTCGTTTACCGACGGCGGTCTGCAGACCGTTGGCCGTGTTCCGCTGAAACAGATGCTCGCAACCGCCACCGTAGCCATGTGTCACCGCGACGTCGCCATTACTCCCGCCGACATCGCCATCCTCACCCACCTTTACGAGAATCTGCACGGGAGCGACTGAAAAACTTATCCGTGATAATTTGTTATATATGTAAACTTTTATTATATTTGCAGCACCTTAGATTTGCAGCGGCAAACCGAAATTGAAATAGAATCGATAAATTTGCAGTGAAAAAAAATAAATATTGATAGAAAGGAAAGCAAAGGGTGAACCATTTTGCAGCAAGGGTAAGACCCGTGTTCATATTAGGACCCTCTGCCTTTCCCGTCCTGAGACCTGTATAAGAATATAACACCGGTTGTTAAGGTAGGTTCTATAAATTAAATATTTGCATATCAGAGAAATAATTCGTATCT
>CAZKOF010000046.1:0-15971 GCA_964554335.1 uncultured Bacteroides sp. | reverse complement strand
GCCTAATAAGAGCATAAAATTGATTTTTAACAAATTTTAGGAGACACTAGTGATGGTTTTACAACTTTAATGTACGGATAGTAAACCCGATGTGCTGGAAATCCGCTTAAATTTGCGGCAAAACTTAATAAATCTAAACCAGCTGCACAATGTTAAATTTCATCACACAGACGTTTGGTCCGTTTGCCCGGAGAATGGCAAGGACTCGAACAATAGTCACGGCTATGTTGTTGCTTTGCTATGGTGCGGTATTCGCACAGTCGATCAGCGTTACCGGCGAAGTCGTCGACGAAGATAATGAACCGTTGCCCGGAGCGACCGTGAGGGTTGAAGGGACGAATGCCGTAACTTCTACCGACAGTAACGGCGAGTTTACCATCTCCGCCAAGAAAGGCGACAAACTGTCTATCCTGTATGTTGGCTTCTATACCGAAACAGTCACCGTTGAAGGCTCTAAGAAAATCACCGTCAACATGCGACAGAAACTTAACGAAATAGACGAGGTAGTGGTAATCGGCTACGGCACCCAGCGCAAAAGCGACATCTCAACCGCCATTGCCTCAGTCAACATGGAAGACATTGCAAAGAGCGGTTCCTCGCAGGCAATTCAGGCTCTGCAGGGCAAGGTCAGCGGCCTTCAGGTCATGCCGGTCGACGGCTCCCTGGCCGGCGGCGTCAGCTTCCGAATGCGCGGCGTCAACTCCGTGACCGGCGGCACCCAGCCCCTGTTTGTCATCGACGGCGTTGCCATGCCGGTTTCAGAACCCGGTTCTTCAGACATTGCCAACAACCCCCTGATGGGTCTGAATCCAAGCGACATCGCCTCAATCGAGGTATTGAAAGACGCCGCTGCCGCCGCAATCTACGGCGCCAAGGGTTCCAACGGCGTGGTACTCATCACGACGCGCCGCGGCGAAAAATCGGCCAAACCGAAATTCAACATCTCGGTCAACGGCGGTATCGACTTCAAACCTGACATCAATCTGAAGGTTCTTTCACCTGAAGAATATGCCTATAAGATGCTCGACAAAGGCACCTATGACAGTCCCAACCTTATCGACTTCTGGACCGGAGTCATCAACAAGCAGGGTTGGAACGACCCCAATGTTCATAACTGGATCGACGAAATCATGCGCACCGCATATAAATATGAGGTCAATGCAGCGATGTCGGGTGACACCGGCGGCACAAACTACATGGTGTCGGCAAGCTACATGAACACCACCGGCGTCATCAAACGTTCGCGCTTTGACCGCTTCACCTCGCGCGTCAACCTCCAACAAAAAGTCAGCAATACAGTCAACGTAGGCGTCAACATCAGCTACTCGACTTCGAGCGACCACAACCCGACGACCGACTGGTCGCAGTCGGGCATCATTCTGAACGCGCTCCAGCGCTCGCCCTTCCTGTTCTATCCGGGATTCAGCGACATCATGAACTACAGTAATGTCAGCATCATGAGCCCGCTGGTTGCCGTAGAGCAGGTCGACATCAACAACCGCTACGACGAACTCAACGGCAATGTCTGGCTTTCATGGCGCATTATTCCCTGCCTGGAATTCTCGACCTCCGGCTCATATCGCCGCTACACCGTGCGCTCAACCCGCGAATGGGGCGCCGACACCTGGTTCGGCCAGTCGGAGCAAGGACGCATGGAAATCGGCAACAACCATGAGAACTCATGGAGCTATCAGGCCCGCCTGCAATTCAACCGCGACTTCGGCCGGCATGCGCTGACGGTCATGGGCGCCTTCGAGGCGAGCAAATGGTGGATGAACAACCTCTACACCATGGCCACCAACTATGAGGATACCATCAACGGCATCTATGGCATTGACAAAGGCCTCGTTGCCTACGCCCCGACATATACCTACGACAGCAACATGTCGCTCTCCTACATCGCCCGCGCAACCTACTCCTACGACAACAAATATATCCTCAACGCATCGGTCCGCGTCGACGGCTCGTCGAAGTTCGGCCGCAACCATAAGTACGGCACCTTTCCGGCAGTTTCCGCCGCCTGGCGCTTGACAGAGGAAGAGTGGCTCCGGGATGTCACCTTCATCTCGAACATGCGTCTGCGCGCCAGCTTCGGCATGACGGGTAATAACCAGATTCCCTCCTACCAGTCGCTCGCTCAGTTGTCGTCGAACAAGGTTGTCATGGATGGCACCACGGTCGAAAACGGCCGCTTCCCGTCGAACATCATCAACGACGACCTCAAATGGGAGAGCCAGAAGCAATATAACGTAGGCTTCGACATTGCCGTATGGCAAAATCGCCTGAGCCTCTCGGCCGATTTCTTCTACAAACGCATCGACGACATGCTCCTGAACGTCAACATCCCCTCGACCTCCGGATTCAGCAGCGCATGGAAAAACGCCGGCTCGCTCGAGAACAAAGGCATGGAATTCCAGCTCGATGCCCATTGGTTCACCGGCGAGTTCAAGTGGACAAGCAACTTCAACATCTCGTTCTACAAGAATAAAATCCTCAAACTCGAAGAGGGCCAGTATCAGCAATTCTATGACCGCGGCCTGAACTCGAAAATCACGAGCGACGTTGTTCTCCGCGTCGGTCAACCCGTCGGCGTCTACTATGGCTACATCAGCGACGGCGTCTACAACAACGACGTCGAGATTGTCAACGGCTATCCCGGCACCAACCTCAAAGAGGGTGAGCTCAAAGTTGTCGACATCAACAAAGACGGCCGCATCGACGCCAACGACCGCGTGCCCATCGCCGACGTGAACCCGCTCCACACCGGTGGCATCGGCAACACCTTTGAATACAAAGGCTTCGACCTCTATGCCTTCTTCCGCTGGAGTTACGGCAACGACGTTATCAACGGCAATGCCTACTATCTGCAGGGGACCACGTCGATTAACAACATCATGCAGTCTATCAACGGTCAGGTCTGGGGCGAACAGACCCCGGAAAACAACTTCCCGCTCAGCGGCGCCGGAACCTGGAGTGAGGGCGTCATGCGCAGCGACCTGGTTGAAGACGGCTCCTTCCTGCGCCTGCAGACCCTCGCCCTGGGCTACACCCTGCCGTCGAAGATTGCCCGCCGCTGGGGCCTCGGCAAACTCCGCGTGGCCCTGACCGCGACCAATGTCTTCACCTGGACCCGCTATAGCGGCTTCGACCCCGAAGCCAACACCGGTTGGGGCACGGTTACCCGCATCGCTCCGGGCATGGACATGAGCCCCTACCCCAAAACCCGCAATCTCGCTCTCTCATTCGACATCAATTTCTAAAGCATACATCAATGAAAAAGTTCAATATATTAGCCCTCACTCTACTGGTCCTCGCAAGCACCGGATGCAACTTCCTGGATGAGGAGCCCAAAGGACTGGTCACGAGCAGCAACTTCTATCGCAACGATAAGGAGGCCCGTCAGGCTCTCAACGGAATGTATCGCAACCTGGCGGCATCGTCCGTGACCGGCTACGAAATCAAAAACATTCCCAACGACCTTCTGAAGCGCGCAACCTGGGACGAAGGTTCCGGACTCAGCGACTTCACCTACGGTCCCGAGAACTCATCGATAGCCGTCATGTGGCAGGGCCACTACTCCGTTATCAAAGACTGCAACTCGATCATTGCAAATGTCGAAGCCAACCGCGACAATATCTCGACGGCCGACCTGGTAATCGCCCAGGCTCGCGGCGTGCGCGCGTTTCTCTACTTCGACCTGGTGCGCTGGTTCGGTGATGTGCCTCTGATTGTTGACGAGACAACCTCGCTCAATGGTCTAGAAGTCGAGCGCACTCCGGCAAAGGAGGTATTCCAACAGATAATCACCGACTTTGAATTCTGTGCCGACAACTCCTTCAGCAAGGGCGACACCGACAGGGGCTACCAGTACGGCCGCATGACCTCCGAAGCCTGCCACGGCTTCCTGTCGAAGGTTTATCTCTGGCTCGCCAGCGTTGCCGACCGCGACGGCAAGGAACTTCTCGGGTCTGCCGCCGACAACTACCGCAGGGCAATGGATGAGGCCGAAACGGTTATCAAAAGCGGGAAATATTCGTTGGTTGAATATTACCCCGACGTGTTCAATGCCAAGACTCGCGAGAAGGCCCGCAGCGAGGTGCTCTTCTGCGTCGAAGGCCTGACCGGCGACAACACCGGGACATGGACCGGCATGATGTTCGGCATCCGCGGCAGTCAGGAACTCGGCGGCTCATGGGACAACATCTCGTCGTCGGACTATCACCGCACAATCTACGAGCCTTCCGACTCCGTTCGCAGACTCTGGAACTGCCCCCGCGTCCAGCTCATGGAAGACGGCAACCTCTGGGGCTGGGACTACCAAATCTATTGGGATACACGCAGCGACCAGAAGCTCAGCGACGCAGTTGAAAACAACAACTGGGTACAATGGTCGATCGGCAAGTTCCGCCGCTTCCCGCTCGCCGACCCCGGCAGCTATAACTACACCAACTTCGGCATGGACGAGCCGCTTCTGCGCTACGCCGACGTGCTGCTGATCTACGCCGAAGCCTACAACGAGGTCAACCATGGCCCCGGCGCATATTCGGCGACCTCGGGAACCGACTTCTCCGGCACCTCGGTCAGCAGCGCCTGGGACGCCGTGAACCTCGTGCGCAAGCGTGCACGCATAGTCAACACCGGCATCATGCATCAGGACATACTTCCCCGAGAGCTCAACTATAACTTCGTCGATATCAACTATGCCTGCGTGCCCGACTGGAAGCCCGGATTTTTCGGCTACACCTACGACGGCGTGACCGAGGCATCGAGCGCCCACGGCTTCAGCGGCGACTATGAGGCTTTCCGCGGTGAAATACTCAACGAACGCGCCCGGGAACTCGTTGCCGAGACCACGGACCGCTGGTGTGACCTGGTGCGTCGCGGAATCTTTGAAAAAGCAATGGCCAACTGGCGTATCTACAACCCCTTCATCAGCGCAACGGAGCGCAACGTTCTGAGCCCGGGAGCACCCGAAAACATCAGCCGAAAGCACTATCTGCTCCCCGTTCCCCTGAGCGAAATCGACGTAAACCATAAACTCACTCAAAATCCCGGTTACTAATCATGTTGAAGAATAATCATATGCTGATATTGGGCACGGCAGTCTGCGGCATTATGCTCGCATCATGCGACTCTGAAGCCCCGAAGGTTGAACTCACCGTCACGGCCGACAAGACTGAAGTCGCCGTAGGCGAGGAAGTGACCCTCACCATTGACCAGAACGTCCAGGGGATCTGCGTCTTCTCGGGCGATGAAGGTCATAATTACTACAAGAGCGCCACCTACATCCTGCAGAATGCAACCGAAGAGGAGCTCAAGACAAAATACTTCCGCGAATCAGACCCGAATGTAAAACCGATGAACTACAGTTTCGACGACGCAAAAGCCGGTGACCCCGTAATCGGCAACGGACTCGTTGAAGTGCTGAACGTCAATACCGGCGATAATCTCATGGGCACCAACGGCGAAGTTGTCAACGACCCTATGACCGGAGGCAAGTCGCTGAAGTTCACGTCAATCCAGCCCGACTGGTGGTGCGAGGGCCTGCGCATCAATCTCAACACTAATCTCGGCGCCAACCTGATGCTGACCCTGAAAATGCGCTTTGACCACACCGAACTGCACGACATATACACCGGCGCCATTGTCCCGGATATGCTTGACTTCTGTGCAGTTGTGCGCATCGGAGGCAAAGCCAAAGGTAGCGATGAGATAGTTTTCAGCGACAACACCGTATGGGACATCTACTGGATGCCCTCGCTCGAGTCGACCGACTATTCGGTTGACCTGGCCAGGGTTGTCGAGGAGTGGCAGGGCGGCACAGGTCTGGAACTGGAGACCATCTCCTACGTGCAGATACTCTTCACCTCAACCGGTTCTGTCGGCTATGTAGGCGATTTCTATATTGAGAAAATCACCTATGGCTCCTACGACTTCATACCGTTCGACACCGGCGACGGCATTTCAATCGTCTCCGGCCCCGGCAAAATCACATACCGTCATGCCTTTGAAAAGCCCGGAACTTATGATATGGTGGTAATCGGCACCAACACCTCATGGAAAAACTACGACAAAGACGGCTACAACACCGACTTTCCCAACCGCGTTTCGGCTTCGGAATATAATTATGCCACCGAAATGAAGTCAGTAACCATCACAGTTAAATAAGCATTGTTTAAACACTCTTTAATATCAACTGGCATGCTTCTCAGCTCATTGGCCGTCATGGCCAATGAGCATGTGGAGTATCGCTTCAAGCACCTGTCGGAATCCGACGGTCTGCTTCATTCCAACGTAACCGCCATCGAAACCGATTCGGCCGGATTCATGTGGTTCGGCACCCATCGCGGCCTCAACCGCTTCGACGGCTACACGGTCGATTCGTGGCGCCACACGTCTGATAACGAACTTGACGTCTACTACAACCGCATCTATTCGCTCGGCGCCATCGGTAACCAACTGTGGATGGGGACCGGAGCGGGTTTGGCCTGCTTCGACATGTCGGCAAAGGAATTCCTACGGTTTGACTTCATCCCGGTTGCCGACAACGGCGAGTTCAGCCGCAACATCGAATACGTGCTCCCCGACGTGCGCCGCGGACGCCTGTGGGTGCGCGCATCAAACATCTTCAAACTCTATGAAATCACCGACGGCGAAGGTCCGGTTAAAATCCGCAATGTCAGGATTGGTTCCAGCAATGCATACAAGGCAGCGGAACCAAGCCCGAAAGTTGCATTCGACAATAACGGACACGTCTGGTTCTCAGGATGCGAACACCTGGAATGCTACAACGAAGACCCCGCGGGTAACCTCGCCTACGAAGGCGAGGCTGAAAACGTTACCGGCAACAATATCAAAGTTCTGCTCTATGACGACAACGCGCTCTGGATTGCCTATCACTCGTCGGTTGCCCGCTATGCCGTGCGCCCCGACGGAGCGCTATGCTTAATTGACCGCGTAGAGATTCCGACCTCGGTCGGCGTCAATTCAATGGCCGTCGGCGAGGACTATGTCTGGGTAGGCGCTCAGGATGGCGTTTTCCGGCTGCCGAAACATGACATTACCGATCTTCGAGTCATGCACCCGGCGTCAGACGTCAACTGCGTTAAGGTTGACCGCTTTGACAACATCTGGATCAGCGGCTGGGACTCAGGCATAGCCTATGCGGGCACAAAGGCCGACTTTTTCGGGACACTGCGATTCCCCTCATCGCGCGGCAATGCCAACGGCAACGCCGTTGAGTTCATCAGCTCTCTTCATGCCGACCCCGACGGCTACATCTATGTCGGAAGCAAGTTCGGCGGCATCGGGCGCATAAATGCCGTGACCAAAGAAGCCGTATGGGGATTCTGCACCGACCCCTGCGTCAACGGCGCCCACATCACCGCGCTCAACAGCGACGACCGACATCTTTATGCCGCTGTCGACAATTATGTCGCCTCAATCAACAAAGCCACCCGCAGGGTTGAGGAAATCATGCGCTCAAAACATCGGGGATACATTTTCGGTCTCGCATTCGACCGCTTCGGTCGAATGTGGCTGGCAACATACGCGGGTCTGGAGTGCATGGAGCGAAACCGGGACGGAAAATGGCAGAGCTGCGACGACTTCCGCGACGATTCTCCCGCACCATACGCACTCACGACAAATCTCCTTCACAACATTTTCAGCGACACCGAGAAAAACGAACTCATAGTGACCTCAACGAGCGGGCTGAACAGGGTGATTCTCGACGATGCCGGCAATGTTGAACGCATTCTTCAATATCACGCCTCGGATGCCCCTGAGTCGGAGCGTCTGAGCAGCGATTTTCTTTGGCCAATCGACCGGGCGGACGCTCCGTCAACCTACTGGGTGGGGACTATGGGCAGCGGACTCAATAAAATAACATTCATAGACTGCAACGGCAGCAACACATATCGCGCCATACACTACCGCACATCGCCCGGCAACATGAGCGACGATGTCGAGAGCATACAGACCGACCGCTTCGGTCGCGTCTGGTGTGCGGGAACCGGACTGGGCTACTTCGACGAAAGCCTCGCCAGGTTCAACCGCTACGGACTTTCCGACGGTCTGCAGGGCAGCCGCTTCGGGACATCCTCCTCAACCCGCGACTCGTCGGGAACACTATGGTTCGGCGGCGTCAACGGGCTGAACTACTTCGTTCCGGAACGCGAAAGCTCTGCCGATGTGTTGACCGACGTGGTTTTCAGCGGCGCATCGGTCGGGGTCAAACCGGTTGACGGTTTTAATCCGAACACCCGCGAGATTCAGCTGAAGTATCCTGACAACAATCTGACGGTAAAATTCTCGACGCTCTCGTATGCGACTACGAGCCATGTCAGCTACCGCTACAAGCTCGAGGGCTACGATAACGACTGGCACTACATCGATCCGGGTCAGAGGCCGGAGGCCGTCTACTCCAAGCTCCCATACAAGCGGATGCGGCTGATTGTGGAGGCCGGCGACTGGAGGGCCTGGAGCGGCAAGCCGTCGTATATGACAATAAATTCCGAAGGGCCGTGGTGGCTATCATGGTGGGCATGGACAATATACGCCATCGCCGCAATTGTCGTTATCGGGTTCATCGCCTACAATCTCAACGAAAGGTCAAAGCGCAAACGCGCCGAGGCGGTCAGCCGCGAACGCAACCTTCAGCAACAGGAAGTGATGAGAATGAAAATGCGTTTCTTTACCGATGTGTCTCACGAATTCCGCACACCGCTGACGCTCATTCGTCACGCCGCCGGAGAACTCGGCGGCTCGACCGACGGCAAGGACCGCTACGTCAAGCTCATTGCCCGCAATGCCGGTGTATTGGCCAACATGGTCAACGAGCTGCTCGATTTCCATCGTGTCGACATCGGCTCGACGCCGCTGCGAACCACCCTGACATCCGTTGTCGGCATGATTTCGTCGATTGTCGAGGAATTCAGTGTATGGGCCGAAGAGTCGGGACTGTCAATCTCATTCAGCTCTCGGGAGCAGGAAATCGACATGTGGATCGACCGCGAACAAGTCAGCAAAATCATTTCAAACATCATCTCCAACAGCATACGTTATACTGATGCCGGCGGCTGCATTGAGGTAATGATTGATTCAGGTTTATATCAGGATGTTGTGCCGGCCTACCCGTCGAAATACAGCATAGTATCTTCGATGATTCCGGGCCGTCAGCTGATTGTGAGGGTTCGGGATACCGGAAGCGGCATAGCCGCCGCATCTCTATCCGTAATTTTTGAGCGTTTCCGTCAACCCGACGACCGCTCGCGCTCTACGGCCGCTTCCGGTATCGGACTCTCTTTGGTCAAAGCCCTGACCATGCTCCACCACGGAGGCTTGGTCGTCAGCAGCGAGGAGAGCGTCGGCACCGAAATGATTCTCTTCATTCCGATGACCTACGATTATCTGACACCCGAGCAGAAAATCGGCGACAGCGACTTTGCCGTCAAAGATTATCTGCAATCCTACGGCGCCGCATACCAGACCGTCGACATCGCTCCGCAACGAACCGCTCCGGGCGACTCGGAAGCCGTTGTGATGGTTGTTGACGACAACCGCGAAATACTCGACCTGCTCGCCGGCTTCTTTGCCGAAGATTATGAAGTCATCACGGCCTCGTCAGCCGAAGAAGCGCTGGAAATTGTCGGCGAACGTCTGCCCGATCTCATACTCTCTGACGTCATGATGCCCGGAATGAACGGGCTGGAATTCTGCGCGAAGCTGAAAACCGACCTGCAGACGTGTCATATACCCGTGGTGCTGCTGACCGCCATGGCCAACGAAGAGAACCAGATTGAAGGCATTGAGATCGGTGCCGACGCCTATATTGCCAAACCTTTCAACCCCAAACTGCTCAAGGCTACGGTCAGAAACCTGCTCGTCAGGGTCCGCCGCGACATTCCCCGGCAGCAACAGTCCTCGCGCCGGGAAATCAAGAACCGCAAGGAACGCGAACTATTTGAACGCTTCGAGAACCTGGTCAGGGAGAATCTTACCAATCCCGACTACTCGATTGACTCCATATGGGCGGAACTCGGACTGAACCGCACCCGCCTCTATGCAATGGTCAAGGAGGTCACCGGCATACCTCTGGGCTCCTATGTAAAGAAAATCAGGTTGGAGCAGGCGGCTAAACTGCTGCTGACAACCGACATGAGCGTTTCGGAAGTTGCCTATAGCGTCGGCATCGAAAATCTTGCATATTTTTCGCGCCTGTTCAAGAACGAATATGGAGCATCGCCGACTGAATGGATAAAAAATAACGACAATACATCTAATAACAAAAAACAATGACGTGCTTTAGAACGCTGATTTCTTTAATTGCATTAACCTCCGCTTCCATATCGGCCGGAGCCGGCGAGAAACTCGAAGTTGCTATGCTCGGCGGCGAAAAATGGTATGGTGCGGCCTCCGGACTGGGCCGGCACATGCCCATTAAGGCCGGCAGCCGGACCATTGATCTCCGCACGATGAACTTCAACAACCAGACGACTCCGCTGCTGGTCTCGAGCAAGGGACGCCTCATCTGGAACGACGGCCCGATGACAATAAGCATGGACTCGACAACCATCGAGGTTGAGGCATTTCGCGGAGAGCCGGTGCTTCTTAGCGCTGACAACGACGCCACGCTGCGCGGAGCATATAATCTCGCCGTTGAGAAATTTATGCCACCCGAAAGCGGAATACCACCCGAGGAATTTTTCAGCAAACCGATATTCAACACCTGGATTGAGCTGATGTATGACCAGAACCAGGCCGACATCATGAAGTATGCCCGCGCTATTATCGACAACGGCTACGCCCCGGGCGTGCTTATGATCGACGACAACTGGCAGAAAGACTATGGCGACTTCGAATTCCGTCCCGACCGTTTTCCCGACCCCAAAGGGATGGTTGACTCGCTCCATTCGATGGGCTTCAAAGTAATGCTTTGGGTCAGCCCGTTTATCTCGCCGGACTATAAAGAGGCGCGCGATATTCATAACCTCGGCTATCTGGTCAAGTCGGCCGACGGCTCGAATATGGGCATTCTCAACTGGTGGAACGGTTTTTCGGGAGCATATGATCTCAGCAACCCCGCGGCATATAATTACCTGAAAGAGAAGCTTCAGGGCTTGCAACGCGAATTCGGTGTCGACGGCTTCAAGTTCGATGGCGGAGACCCCGAGCGCTATCTGCAGGAGAACATCAGCGTCAGCGACGGCCGTTCGTTCGATACCGAGCAGACCCGCCTGTGGGCGCAGCTCGCCGAGGAGTTCCCCTACAATGAACTCCGCGCATGTTGGCAGATGGGCAACCGCCCGCTCGTGCAGCGCCTGGGCGACAAACCATATTCCTGGGAGGGTGTTGCCCAGCTCGTTCCCTCAATGATCAACGCCGCGCTTATCGGCCACCCCTATGCCTGCCCCGACATGATTGGCGGCGGCGACTATGGAACTTTTCTCAACGTTGACGAAAAGTCATTGGATGCCGACCTGATTGTGCGCTCATGCCAGATTCACTCAATGATGCCGATGATGCAGTTCAGTGTTGCCCCATGGCGAATTCTCAGCCCCGAATATCAGGAAATATGCCGCAAATATGCCGAACTCCATGTCGAAATGGGTTCCTACATCATTGAACAGGCACGCAAAACGGCCCTGACCGGTGTGCCCATCGTGCGCCATATGGCATATGAGTTTCCGGACGAGGGCTTCGATGACGTGATGGACCAGTACATGCTCGGCGACCGCTATCTCGTTGCTCCCATCACCTCGCGCAACAATACCCGCACGGTAAAGCTCCCAAAAGGCAAATGGCGCGACGATACCGGCAAGACCCACAAAGGCGGCCGCACAATCATCCTGGCCGACGTGGCAATTGACCGCCTGCCCCGCTTTGAAAGAATCAAGTAACTCTTTAACCAATAATTTATCATGAAAAAGTTCTTTACATTCATCGCCATTGCGGCTCTGACGCTGCTGAGCGCTAACGCAAAGGTCCTTTGGACCGGCTCCTGCACATTTGCAAACTACACTACCGAAGACGAACGTCCCGTTTTCCAGGCCGGAGAATTCGCTGATGCCGCCATCGGCGACAAGCTCGTATTCTCCGTTACCGACAACGCCGCCGATCCCCAAAGCTGGCATCAGCTCGAATTGTATAATCAAGACATCACCAAAGCGCTGACCAAAGGCGTGCAGGTAACGCCCGAAACAACCGAAGTTGTCTATACCATCGACAACTCTCTGCTCGGTCTGCTTCAGGAGGGCGGATTTGCCCTCGCCGGCACAGGCTACACAGTGACCGAAATCGCCATCGAGAGCTTTAACGGCATTATCTGGGAAGGCGAATGTCTCGTGCCCGACTGGACTCCCCAGCCTCCGGTAAACCTCGCCGGCTCAATGTTCGCCTCGGCCGCCGTTGGCGACAACCTTATCTTCACCGTTGAGAAAATCAACCCCGAAGAATATGCCTGCCTGCAGGTTGACCGCGGCACGACCTACTCGGCCGGCGCATTCGGCGCCACCGAGCTGACCGAAGCCGCTCAGGACATCGTCTTCACTCTCACCGACGCCCTCATTTCCGAACTCACTACCTACGGCATAAACATCACCGGCATGAACGTGAAACTCACCGCCATCAAGCTCACCAAAGGCGGAGGCAACGGCGACGATGACAACACCGAAGCCCTCTGGACCGGAGCAATGACAACCGGCGATTGGAGCAACTATCTGGAGCTGGAACCCGAGATATTCGAGGGCATCACGGCCGGCGACATTCTGAGATTCACCGTAACCGCAGTGGGCGACGACGGCAGCCTCTGCCTCAAGCAGCGCCTTGCCGACGGTTGGCAGGAGATGCCCTCCGATACCGAATGGGGCAACTACCTCAACCTCACCGAGGGTGACGGGACATACAGCTTCACCGTCAATGCAGCCGCAGCCGAGACCATTGCTGCCAACGGCCTCGTTGCCGCCGGCAGCAACTACACGCTCACAAAGGTTGCCCTCGTCAAGGATGAATCCGGTGCAATCAACCAAATCGCGAATGCAAACGCCGCTGCCGACGCCGCGATCTACAACCTGCAGGGTCGCCGCGTGGCAGTTGCAACCAAAGGCATCTACATCATCGGCGGCAAAAAAGTACTCGTTAAATAATGAACGCTAAAAAACTGTTATTCACAATGGCGGGGAGCGCGTTGGCGCTCCTCCCCATTGTTGCCCGGGCCGAGCAGGTGTCGTTTCCGCCGTCAGACGTCGACTTTCCCAATCCGGAGCGGGGCCTCTTTCATCATCTTGAGTATCACACCGGCGACCAAAACCGCCTAACCGCAAGCTATCTCCAAAAAGCCCGCGAAGAGGAGAACATGTCGCTGATGTTCACAGTCTATGTTCTCGAGGACTTCCGCGACGGCTCGATGATTTCCGAAGATTATCTGAACCGCATACGCGAGAACATGCAGACCCTGCGCAACGAGGGCTTCAAGTGCGTACTGCGCTTCTGTTACTCCTATGGAGAGAACGACTACCCGCGCGATATTCCGTGGAACGTCTGCAGCGAACACATTGAGCAACTCTGCCCGATTCTACGCGAATATGCCGACGTAATCGCCGTGCTCGAAGCCGGATTTATCGGCGCATGGGGAGAATGGTACTACACCGACAACTACATCATGAACCCCTCATACAATGATTACGCACCACGCCGCATCCTGCTCAAAAAACTCCTCGACGTCATGCCTCAGAGCCGATGTGTCTCCGTGCGCTACCCCGCGGCGAAACTCGGAATTTACCAGACTTCGCCAAACCAGGCGCTGACCCCGCAGACAGCCCACGACGGTTCCGACATCAGCCGCACCGGGTTCCACAACGACTGCTTCCTGGGCGATGCCGACGACGTCGGCACCTTCGGCAACAACCAGCACTACCGCCAGTATTGGAAAACCGAATCGCGCTACCTGCCGATGGGAGGAGAAACCTGCACTTACCCCAACGCCTTCACCGGAGTGGATAACGCCCTGGAAAACTTCTCTGACTATCACTGGAGCTATCTCAACGTTGACTATCATCCCGGGACCATCTCGGAATGGCGCTCAAACAAGTTCTTGAACACCGTTAGTCTCAGCCTCGGCTACCGCTTCAGACTCGTAAAGGCAACCTACGACAAGGAGGTGACCGCCGGAGACCACTGCAACCTCACGGTCGATATAAACAACATCGGCTGGGCCGCACCTTATAATCCCCGCAACGTCGAAATCGTGCTCACCGACGCCGAAGGTGCCGTTGTCGGCACGCAGACAATCAACGCCGACCCGCGCAATTGGTTCGCCGGCGAAACGCAGAGCATCGACGCAACGTTTACCGTTCCCGCCTCTCTGCCAACCGGCGCCTACACCGTCTGGCTCTCCCTGCCCGACCCCGAAGCGACGCTCCACGATGACCCGCGCTACTCAATACGCATGGCCAACCAGGCCGTCTGGAACGCCGAACGAGGCATGAACCGTCTCTGCACCATCTCCGTGACAGCCAACGCCTCGATTACGGCAACCACGGACAGTAATGCGGACCAACTATGTGACGTTTACTCAATATCCGGAACGCAACTGCTCGGCGACGCACTCTACTGCGACGTCCGGGCGTTGCTTCGTCCGGGCATCTACATTGTCCGTCAGGGCAACAAATCCGAAAAACTCATCATAGAATGAAAGACAGACTTGCCTCGCTCGACATTCTCCGCGGAGCGGACATGTTCCTGTTGTTGTTCCTGCAACCCGTTGTCACGTCAATAGGTTTTGCAGGCCAATGGCCCCGGTTCGACAACGTCATGTATCAACTCGATCATGAAGTATGGGAGGGCTTCAGAATGTGGGACATCATCATGCCTCTGTTCCTCTTCATGGTGGGCACGGCCATGCCCTTTGCCTTTGCGAAGTACACCGTGCCCGGAGCCGACCGCCGCAAGCTCCGGCAGCGCATTGCCCGCCGCGTCCTGCTCCTCTTCATCGCCGGCGCCATTGTTCAGGGCAACCTCCTGGCCCTCGACCCCGGACTGCTGGGGGTATATACCAACACTCTCCAAGCCATTGCCTGCGGCTACATCATAGCCTCCGCAATCATTCTCAACCTCGGAGTGCGCGGCCAACTCGTCGCAACCGCTGCGCTGCTGCTCGTCTACACCGTGCCGATGCACCTGTTGGGCGATTTCTCGGTCACCGGCAACTTTGCCTATAAGGTCGACCTCGCGATTCTCGGCAACCTACGCGGCGATCCGACCTACACCTGGGTATGGAGCTCGCTGACATTCGGCGTCACCGTCATGCTCGGCGTCTTTGCCGGCCAAATCATGCGCTCGCATCCCCACACCGCCAAGGCCGCCGCAATCATGGCCGGCATCGGCGCAGCGCTCATCGCCGCCGCCCTCATTTGGAGCCGGTGGATGCCAATCATCAAACATATCTGGACCTCCAGCATGACGCTCTTCTCCGGCGGCATCTGCTTCCTGCTTATGGCCCTGTCGTTCTACTTCGTTGACTGCTGCCGCATCCACAGCGGACTGGACTGGCTCAAAATCTACGGCACCAATGCCATAACGGCCTACATTATCGGCGAGGTTGTCGACTTCCGCAGCATAGTCCACTCGCTGACCTTCGGCCTCCAACAATGGTTCGGCGACTTCTACGGCGCCTGGCTGACCTTCGGCAACGCCCTCATCCTCTTCCTTATCCTCCTCTACATGTACCGCAACAAAATTTTCCTCAAACTATAATCAACAAAAACACCTATACCCACAAAACAAGAAATCGGCCACACCCCAGCCGATTTCCTGTTTTTATTAACATCATCCCATTCCCCCCCCGGCTTATCTGTATCGCGTTCCGAAACTCAGATGTCGCCGCCATCTCTGAGAGCCTCAAATAGCCACGCGAAAAAACAAAGCACTATAATTATTACCGACATAGCTGAAACAGTTTAAAAGTTAATAAA
>CAZKOF010000045.1:0-16641 GCA_964554335.1 uncultured Bacteroides sp. | reverse complement strand
CCGGGGCTACAATCCTCATTTTCTATGACCCCACATGCGACAACTGCCGCGAAATCTTGTCCGGTCTCGCCGACGACCGCCTTATCGCCGGACTCGCCGCCGACGGCAGCCTCTCCGTGCTCGCCGTCTATGCCGAAGGCGACCGCGAGACTTGGGACAGCACCAAGGCATCGCTGCCTGAGGCCTGGACGGTGGCCATGGACATGGATGACATACAGGACAGGGAGCTGTGGGTGCTGCGCGCCATGCCCACCATCTACCTGCTCGACGGAAAGAAGAAGGTGATTCTGAAAGATACCACTCTGACAAGGCTTGAAACATATCTCACGAATATGATTAAATAGCGTTTCAAATCAAGACATCGATGATTTCCGGTATATCTGCCGATATTTAGCGATCGGCTGATATTTTGGAAAACTGATAAATCGGCTTGATGTGTCCCGGGGCAAGTGCATTCGTTCACAACCTCATGTTGGCGGGGGTTAGAAGTCGAGGGTGAGGCGGATGTTGAACTGGCGGCGGGTCAGGTAGTTGGGGACGGCGTATTGGATTTCGTTGACGTCGGTAACCCAGTAGTATGAACTGACGTTGGAGATGTCGAGCAGGTTGAAGCAGTCGAGGCCGATCCAGATGCTTTTGAAGTTGCCCCAGAAGCCGGAGCGTTTGGTTTCGCCGTCTTTTGGCTGGGAGAGCAGGGCGTAGCTCAGGCCGATGTCGACGCGCTTGTAGGCGGGAGTGCGGAAGTAACCCTTGTCGCGGGTGGAGCGTGGCGGGGTGACGGGGAGGCCGTCGGAGAAGATGCCGCGCAGCGAAAATTTGAGTTTGGGGAATTTGGGGAAATAGTCGGTGAAGTAGAGGGCCACGGAGTAGCGCTGGTCGGTAGGGCGGGGAACCTTGACGCCGTTGAGGGTTTCCTGCGTTTTCATTAACGAAAATGATATCCAGGAGTCGGAGCCGGGAACGAACTGTCCGAAGAGTTTCAGGTCGAGGCCGAGGGCGTAGCCGTTGCCGCCATTGACTCCGGAGTAGTTGAGTTTGAGGTTGTCGATTTCGTATGGGATGAGGCGCCCCATAGCTTTATAGTATGCTTCGGCCGAGAGTTTGAAAGGGCGGTTGAGTGTGCGGAAGGAGTAGTCGGTTCCGAGAATGAACTGCAGCGAGCGTTGCGACTTGATTTTGTCGTTGAGGCGAATGATGAGGTTGCCGTCGGCGTCTTCGACGGGTTGGCGATACTCTTTGTAGAATGGCGACTGATAGTATAGTCCGGTTGCAAATCGGAAGGCCCATGAGGAATGGGCTTCGGGAACGAAGCCGACCGAAGCACGCGGTGATAGGAGAAATTCGCGGTTGAAGCTCCAGTAGCTTGCGCGCAGGCCGTAGTTGAGGGTCCAGTAACCGAGGGCGGATTGCATGCGCCAGGAGTCCTGGGCGAAGATGGCCAGGCGTGATGAGGCGAGGTCGTTGTGTGACGACTGGTTGTAGACTACTCTGACGGCCTCGGGGTCGTAGGGCAGGGAGTAGCCCGAGGAGTCGCGCATCTCCCACTCGGAGGCTCGGTCGCGGATTTTTTCGATGTTATAGCTCAGGCCATAACTGAGGTTATGGTCGCTGATGGAGGTGTTGCCGCGCAGCGAGAGGGTGAATACTGAGCCGCGCAGGCGATTTCGGGCGTGTTCTTTGTATTTCCCGACACCGAGTTCGCCGCCAACCGTGCCGGTGCCGGCCTGGTCGAGCCAGTATTCACCGGAGATGTCGTAGCTGACGAGTTCGTTGGTGTAGTAGCCCGAGGCGAGGATGGTGAAATCTGAGGCCCGGTTAGGGCGGAAGTTGACCATCGCGGCGCCGAAGTATGTTTCGAAGCGGTCTTTTTCCATGCCGTCGAAGTAGACGGTGAACTGCTTGGCGTCGGTCGAGGTCCCGAAGTTGGTTTCGCGGGTTTGGGGCTTGAATTCGTAGTTATTGATCGAGATGTTGCCGAGGAAAGAGACTTTCCACTGCTGGTTGATGCGGAAATTGAGGTTGGTCTGGTAGTCGAAGTAGTTCGGGTTGTATTCGCCGCGGGTTTCGAGTTTCGAGAGCAGGGTGTTGTTGCGCTTGTAGCGGAGACCGTGGAGTTGGGAGAAACGCTTCGTGCCCTGACCGATTGCGATTGATGCGCCCTGGAATGATCCGGCAACCTGTCCTTCGAAGGCTTCGGGCTGGCGGTAGGTTATGTCGAGAACGGAACTCATACGGTCGCCATATTCGGCCGAGAAGCCGCCGGTTGAGAAGTTGACCTCTTTTACCAGGGCGGGGTTGATGACGGAGAGGCCTTCCTGCTGGCCGGAGCTGATGAGTTGTGGGCGATAGATTTCGACGCCGTTGATGTAGACGGAGTTTTCGTCGTAGCTTCCGCCGCGCACGGAGTATTGCGACGATAGCTCGTTGGAGGAGTGCACGCCTGCCATTGTTGTCAGCAGCGATTCAACGGTTCCGCCGCTGGCGTCGGCGGCGAGCTTGTAGGCCTGATGGTCGATGCGCTGCATGCCGTCGGTCTGCTTGCGGAACTCCGTTACCTCGAGTTCGGATAGTTCGGTCGAGGGGAGCATCTTAACGTTGAGGCTCACGGAGCCTTGTGGGGCGATGAGTTTGCGGGTTACGTCGTGGTAGCCGATGCAGTGAAACACGACGGAAATCGTGTCGGACTCCGGGGCCTGGAGAGAGTAGGATCCCTGAAGGTCGGTGTATGTTCCGATGGCAGTGCCTCTGATTGCGACGGAAACGAACTCGAGCGGCTCGTTGGCATTGCCGTCGCCATGGCTGACTTTTCCGCTGATTGTTACTTTTGCGGCGCCGCGGGTAACTCCAAAGAGGAGTATAAATATAGTGATTATAATGTGAATTCGGGATTTCATCTTTTAGATAACGCGAGAGTGGGCTGAAATCGTATCGACCTGCGAATAAAAGTTAAATATTGAAATCTCAGGGGCTCAAATGACGTCGAGATTGAACCTAATGGTTCGATAATGTGTTGAATAATAAATAGGTTATGAAACCAATGGCGTACATTTAGACAGATTGATAAAAATTGCAATATAGAAAACGGCAAATCGCGCTTGTTTCTATTTGCATTTTCAAACGAAAAATATTGCAAATAGAAACGGTGATGTTTGGATATGTGAATTTTAGAATTGTTAAATTTCTCACGAGATTTTGAAATGCAAAGTTTGCAAAATCGTTTCCTGTATTTGCAAATGCAACTTTGCAAAAGAAGGATGATAGTTCAAAAGAGTAAACGAGATGATTTACGGATTAAAAACTGTTTGCAAAGATAAAATTCTGTAATTTAAATTATGTTAACAAATAGAATTAAGCGCTGAATATCAGTGACAATATAGTTAAAATCTAAAGTGTTAGATTATAATATTCTGCAGTGATAAGGCGATGTGTCTGTATCATATGATATGTTTGGGTATTTAAGTGTCATAAAATCAGTGTAAAGATACTTATATCTAAAGAAATGATTTAGCAATGTGGATATGCAAATACCGAATAGTCGCTCCTGTGGATACCCGGATTTAAAAATCAAAATGCGAATGTAAATTAAAAATCAAATTGCGATTTGCATAGATAAATTTGGTTGTTTGAAATTTTATGTTTAACTTTGCAACGTAAAAATTACCAAATGTAAATAGCATGGATATTGTAAATCGCCTTTTAACATTCATGGAAACGCATGGAATCGGCAGCACGCAGTTTGCTGATTCATGTGGCATCCCCCGACCCACCCTTTCGCAGATTCTGAGTGGACGGAACAAAAAAATTTCTGACGCGGTGATTTCAAAAATCCACAACGCCTATCCCCGGCTGAGCGTTCTGTGGTTGCTTTTTGGCGAAGGGCAAATGGAGACCACGACGGGCGGAGCCTCGCGAGAGCCTCTTGGTGCTGCCAATGTGCCTGTGGCTCCTTCGGCAGTTTCCTATCACCCGTCAGGCGGCGATGCGGCTAACGAAAGGGGCGACGATGGCCTTTTTAGCGTTGAAAATCTGCGTGAGCCGCTTATTTTCGATGATAACGAGCCGATACACGAAGTTGCCGCCTCTTCTCAGGTGGGTGACGATGCTCCGACCGTGACGATTCCCGCCGACGGCACCAAATCTATTGTCAATATTATGGTTTTTTACTCCGATAACTCATATCAGAGTTTCATTCCGCGCTGATTTCACTCGTTCCATACGAAAGTTGTCAGCATCGGATAGTGGTCGCTGGAGGCCACATTGCCGCGTTTGATATCGGTTGCGCGGAGGTTTCCGCGCCAAAGAACGTGGTCGATTCTGAAACGGAACATCGGCGAATTGAACGTGATTGTCGGGCCCATCGCGGTCTCGGCGTAGGCATCTTTCAGCCCGATTTCTTCCAGAATATGTACGGTGCGGCAGCCCGGAATGTCGTTGAAATCACCGCAGACAATGGCGTCGCCACCGAGCTGCTCGATGTAGCTGCGCAGCATTTTTGCCTGCCAGGAGCGATGGGCGAACGCATTGTAGAGTTTGGCGATAATCTGACGGCGCACACGCCCTATGGTAGAGCGTCCGGCGGTTGAGGCATTGGTGTCGGCAAGGCTGCGAAACAGGTCTTTGTCGTTTTTGTCGAGACCTATAGACTCGAGGTGGACGGCAAAGATATTGACCGGACGGTTGGCAACCTTAGTGCGGAAAACCTCCATGCTCCCCTTGCTGCGCACGTTTTCGGGCGGTACAATATGGAGAATAGGGCGCTTGGAGTACATCACCGTTCCGCGGCCTCCGCGTTCAAAATATGGGTATATGCGGTTCAACGAGTCAATCTGAGTCCGAGGCACGAATTTAGAGAGTTTCCCCTGGTTTTCATATTCGAGGATTACCACGGCATCGGCTTCGGAGCTTAAAATCTCGTGCATCGTGCGGTTGAAATCGGGTGTTGACTTGCCTTCTTCGTCGACGAAGCTGACAACGTTGTAGCTCAATACTTTAAACGAGCGTTCCTGTTCTGCCGGCGTCAGTTCATGCGAGCCGAAATTCAGCGGACAGAAAATCAGGAAGGGTTTCATGGCAATCAGCAGCGTCGCTGCCGGGACTATGGCCATCAGACGGCTTGCAAATAGATTTATGACCAGCAAAACCGCGCTCAACAGATACCATGACGGGAATGTCAGGGCCGCTAAGCCGGCAAATGGCATGTATTCCTGATTGATTGATGAGGCGAAGCCGCTGAAGATGGTCGCGGCAGTGACAAATACGTTGAATGCCACCCAAATCGGCAGGGTAATGCGTGAGAAGATCGTTGGACGGCGTGCGGTTGATCGGGTCATAGTTTGTTGCTGTATTCTAAAAGTTGTTTGCGCTCCGATGCGTTGAGCGAGGCATAGCCCGACCTGCGCACTTTGTCAAGCAGTTCGTCGAGGGTCTTTTTCTCGTTTGGACGTACGATGCGGAAACTTTTCCGGCGATATTTCAGCGCCAGGGCATATCCGGAGCCGCCGAGAATGCCGCCGAGGTGGGCCAGTCCGCTGCCGAAGTCTCCGGCCGTCAGCGGCAGGAGGCTGAGCGCGGAAGCAATGATACCGATCCATTTGAACGATACCGGGCCGAAAAACATCAGGTTGATACGCATGAACGGCACTCTCGTGGCGGCGAAGCACGCAACGCCGAGAACCGCAGCGCTTGCGCCGAAAAGAAGACCTGAACAGAGGCCGAGGGCCGCGCCTGCAGAGAAAGCCGCTGCGCCGCAAAGGCCGCCGGCAAGATAACTCAAAATAAGTTGGCGTTCGGTTGCCACTTCCATGACCATCCGGGAAAAAAGCCATAGCCACAGGCAGTTGAACAATAGGTCAAGAAACCCGGAATTGGTCAGCATGTATGTCAGCGGCGTCCATATCATCGGCCATGGCATAAGCGAGAACGCCAACCATTTGGCCGCTCCGACGCCGCAGGTGGCAACGAGCAACTTCAGGGCGACGAACATCGCGATATTGGCCGCAATCAATGCGCCGGTTGCTGTTTTAATAAAGCGGCCCACTGTTTATTTCTCCTCGCTTTCGCCAGTATAGAATCAGAATCAGAGCAACTACGAGGCCGCCGAGGTGGGCAAAATGGGCAACGCCGCTCTGAAGTCCGGTGACGCCATAGAAAAGCTCAAGCACCGCGTAGCCGAGCACCATCCATTTGGCCTTTACCGGTATGGGGATGAACATGATATAGAGCGGCATATTTGGGAAAAGCATCGCAAAGGCGAGCAGCAGGCCGAAAAGAGCTCCGGAGGCACCTACCGTAGGAATGTTTATTAGCATGTTGAGCTCGCCCAATGTGGGGTTGATCCAGTTGCGGCCCTGACGTATCAATCCGGCGCCTTCGTCGGCTATCATGCTCAACGTGGCGCCCTCCGGGAGATGTTTTGCCATGTCGGCAATCATGATGGCGTAAACACCCTCCTGAATCAGCGCGGCGCCGATGCCGACGGTTATGTAGAAGAACAGATATCGGGCCGAGCCGAAGACTCGTTCTATTATAGCACCGAACATCAGTACGCCGAACATGTTGAAAAACACGTGCATGAAGCCGCCGTGGAGAAACATGTAGGTTATCGGTTGCCAAAAGTGGAAATCGGGCGACAGAAAGTAGTGGAGGCCGCAATAGCGGTCTACCGAGGCGCCGAGCCCCGGTAAGAAGGCGCATACGAAATAGATCATCACATTGATGATGAGCAGATTTTTCGTTATGGGCGGTATGTTTCTAAAGTTCATTATGTCAGGATTTGGAATCGTTTTTGGCGATGTAGGAGCCCCACGATGAGCGGTCGAGGTTGCGATAGCCGATCGCTTCGCGGAGGTGGCGTGGAGCGATGTCGGTAGCGCCGTCGAGGTCGGCGATTGTGCGGGCAACGCGGATGATGCGGTCGTAGGCCCGTGCCGAAAGGTCGAGCTTTGTCATGGCGTCGCGCAGAATTGCGGCGCAATCAGGTGTCAGCCGGGCATATTTGGCCATTTGTCGCGGTCCCATCTGAGCGTTGCAATATACTCCGGGTTCATTTGCGAACCGGTCGGTCTGGAGTTTGCGAGCGTCGATTACGCGGCGGCGTATTGTTTCGCTTTTTTCGCCTTCGGCGGCTGAGTGGAGGTCGTCGAACGCAACAGGCAGAATTTCTACCTGGATGTCAATGCGGTCCATGAGTGGGCCGCTGATTCGCGAGAGGTAGCGACCTACAGTTCCCGGCAGGCAGGTGCAGGGACGGGTGGGGTGGTTATAGTATCCGCAAGGACAGGGGTTCATCGAAGCTACGAGCATGAAGCCCGCGGGATAGTCGACCGAATAGCGGGCGCGCGAGATGTTGATGATGCGGTCTTCCAGCGGCTGGCGCATGACCTCGAGCACCGAGCGCGAGAATTCGGGGAGTTCGTCAAGAAATAGAATGCCGTTATGTGCAAGCGAGATTTCGCCGGGCATCGGGTAATTGCTGCCTCCGCCGACGAGGGCCACACTCGAAATCGTGTGGTGGGGCGAGCGGAAGGGGCGCGACGTCATCAGCCGGGAGCCGCGCTGCAACTTCCCGGCGACTGAGTGTATTTTTGTCGTTTCCAGGGCCTCGTTGAGGGTCAGTGGCGGAAGAATCGAGGGCAGGCGTTTGGCCATCATTGATTTGCCTGAGCCGGGAGGGCCTACGAGCAGAATGTTGTGGCCTCCGGCGCAAGCGACTTCAAATGCGCGCTTGACGAGTTCCTGGCCTTTGACCTCGGCGAAGTCGAAGTCAAAAAGGTTGGTCGCGCGGGCAAATTCCGCGCGTGTGTCGACCTCGGTGGGCGCAATCGGGCTTACGCCGTTAAGGAATCCGATGACCTCGGTCAGGTTTGTGGCGCCATAGATTTTCAGGCGGTTGACAACGGCGGCCTCGTCGGCGTTGGCGACGGGCAGAATCATACCCTCAAAACCGAGTTCGCGGGCTTTTATTGCCATTGGCAGAGCTCCTTTGATCGGTAGCAGAGTGCCGTCGAGGCTGAGTTCGCCCATGATGAGGTAGCGCCCGAGTTCGGGGCATTGGAGCTGGCCGTCTGCGGCGAGTATGCCGACGGCCAGGGGCAGGTCGTATGCTGCACCCTCCTTGCGCACGTCGGCGGGCGACATGTTGACGAGAATCTGTTTGTGCGGGGGCACCATGGAGCTTTGGCCAATGGCGCTCATGACGCGTTCATAGCTCTCCTTGACGGCGGCGTCGGGCAGGCCCACGATTGAGAACTCGAAGCCTTTGCTGACAGCGACTTCGATGGTAATTATCAGGGCATCAATGCCGTGGACGGCAGCACCGTGGAGCTTTACTAACATTGTTTTTGCCAGATTTGCCAGGCCAACAGAGCCTGGAGGTGGAGCATGGCCATGCCGTTGCGCGTCGTTGCGCCGTGTTCGGCAGCCCTGCGAAGAAAGAGGGTTTCGGCCGGATTATAGATGAGGTCATAGCAGACGTGGCTCTCTGTCAGTGAGTCGTAGGGAATGTCGGGGCATGCGTCAGTGCGGGGACTCATTCCGAGCGGGGTCGTGTTGACAATCAGCAGGTTTTCGGCAATCAGTTGTGGAGTCAGATCGCTATAGGTCAGCCGGTCGGGAGCCGGGGTACGGCTAATAAGCTGATAGCTGATCCCGAGGGCATTGAGCGAGGTGCATACCGCCCGCGAGGCTCCGCCGGTTCCCAGCACGAGTGCCGATAGCGCCCGGCCGGGAAGCAGTGGTGCGAGGGTGCGCGCAAAAGCCGGGGCGTCGGTGTTGTGGCCCGTCAGCGACGTCACGTTACCGTCAGAGTCGTGGTTGACTCTGACGGTATTGACGGCGCCGATTTCCCGCGCTTGAGGCGAGAGCTCCGTTAGGTAGGGGAGAATCAACTGCTTGTAGGGAATCGTCACGTTGAAACCCTCCAACTCGGGAAGTTCCGCAAGAAGCTCCATCAGGTTGTCGATTTCGGGGAGCTCGAAGTTGCGGTATTCTGCATCAATTCCTTCTGCGGCGAATTTCTCTGAGAAGAATTTTGCCGAGAAGGAATGACCTAACGGGCGCCCGATTAGTCCATATAGTTTCATCGGGGTGGGTGATGGGATGTTGAGTTTGTTCGGGCCGCGGTTCAGTCCATGTTCTTGTCGCGCGCGGGGTTGCGGTAGCGGAGCTTATGCTCTTCATATTCCTGGGCGGCTATTAGTGTCGGTTTTGGCAGCTTCTCGTAGTAGCGCGAAATTTCAATCTGTTCGCGGTTTTCGGTGACTTCTTCGAGGCTATCGTTGAGCGATGCGAACTCCTGGAGTTTCTTCTCGAGGTCGTGTTTCATTTGGTCGGCAATCTGATTTGCGCGTTTGGCGATGATTGCAACGGTTTCGTAGACATTGCCGGTATCTTCGGAGAGTTTCACCATATCGCGGGTGACGGTGTTCAGAGGAGCGTTGGTCTTCTTGTAGTCCATAACGTGTCTATAGTCAGTTCTGTAATTTATTCTTTTACGTATTTCGAGGCGATTTTGAAGATATTGTCGGCCTCGTTCTTATATTTGCTTTCGGGATAGGAGGTGATGAAGTTATAATATTGGTCAATCACCGTGCGGAAGCGTTCGGGTTGCTTCTCGGCTACGGAGAGGTCTGCCTCTTTGAAGCGGCTTTTCAGCACGAGCATGTCGAAATCTTCCTTATAAACTGAGTAGGGGTAATTCTTCAGGGCGTTCTGTGCGACGACAATGGCGCTCTGGAAGTTATTGCCGCCATATGTTCCGAGGTTGTAGTAGAGCTGGGCATTCTGCAACTGCTTGAGGGCGAGTTTGTCCTGGAGCTCGAAAATCATGTTTTGCACCTCGGTGACGCGTTCGCTGCGCGGGTAATATTCAAGATAGCTCGTTAGCTCCTCGATTGCCTGAACTGTCTGGCTCTGGTCCAGTTGCACGTCGGGAGAGTCGAGATAGTAGCCGCGCCCGGAGTAGAAGTGGGCGTCTTCGGCATATTTCCCTTTGGGGTAGCGTGTGTAGTAGGTGTGGAGATAAGTTCCTGAGGTGAGGTAGTCTTTATTGTAGAAGTTACACATGCCGAGCATATAGAGCGTCTCTTCGGCGCGCTCGGTGCCCTTGAATGTGCTGACCATTTCGCTCAACACGCTGGCTGCCTGGGCATATTTGCCTTCGTCATACCATTTTTTTGCATAATCGAACTTGACGGTGGGGTCAGAGGTCTTGAGCACGCGCTGATATTCGCCGCATGAGCTTAGGCCTGCGAGCGATATAGACAATATGCAGAGTGTCAGGAATTTCTTCATACTTTGAGTATGGGTAGTGTAGTTATTCGACGTGCAAATTTACAAAAAATCCGTGAACTGTGAAAGCGGTGATTTATTGTTTTTTGAGGGTGTAGGTTCTTGTTTGTCCGTCATCGGGTTGCTGAAAGGTCCAAATCATTGAGCGTGCCGATGATGAGGCTATGTGGAGAGTGTTGGTCCCGCGGACGAGCAGGGTTGCTTCCATCGGGGTGAACCCGTCGGGTTTGTTGTTGGCCTCATATGAGAATTCGAGCGTCAGCGTCGAGCCTTCGGATGCCCAGGTGCCGAAGCAGTCAGAGTAGGAGTTGCTGACTTCGGGTTCCACTTCGACGATGCGCACAATGTCAGTCTGGAATTGGAAAAAGATGTTGCTGCGGTAGTCCGTGTCGTCAGCTCCGTCAATCGTGATTGACTCAAGTTTCCAGGTCCCGAACCAGTCGCCGATGCGGCCGTTTTGCTGCATGCATCCGCTCATGGCGACGCAAGCTGCGGTTATGGAGATGAGCAGCAGTTTTTTTATCAGAATACGCATGGGGTTGATTTGGCGTGTTTGAAGTTGAAGATGCCGCAATATGAAGCGCTCAGCATGGCGCCGAAGTTTTTGCCATAGGGGGAGTTGCCGTAGTCGACGGCAAGTTGCGCGCCCAGAGTCAGCCCCGGTACTTGGGGAAGTCGCCATTTGGCTTCAAACATTGCGGAGACATCATGGGTTATTTTCAGTGCGGGGACGAACGGTGTGCCGAAAAAGCGACGGTATGAGGCCATTGCCCGATAGGAAATCGAGGGTGTAATTTGTCCTTCAACGGCGCCGTGGATGCCCCAGAAGCGGTTGTTGAGGAAGATTGTCGTTGCGCCGTCGGTGTTGAATACCGGTGCGATGAACATCGGTGAGCCGATGCCCATGCCGTAGAGAGCATAGCCGTTGCAGTAGTGGTTATTGTAGTAGTTATCGGCGCCCGAGGCCATTGTCCCTTTCAGAGAGGGGTCTATGTAGTCGTGAGCGGAGTAGTGGATCGGACCGCCGTGGTTCATGAAAGTGATTACTTCCAGGACCGCACCGCTTAGGCTTCCCGGTTTCGGGGCTTTCCATTCGAGGCCCCACAGTCCGTCCATGCCGTTGAGCTTGCCGATGCCGGAGCCGTCTTCCCATAGCCATTGGAAATAGGCTTTGATTTCGGAGCGGTTTCGCAGGCGGTAACGGGCCTGAAAGTCCCAAGAACCGACGTGGTTGCCGACGTAGTAGTCACCGTCGCCGGACTTCAGCAGCAGAATGTCGAGCAGCGACTTGATACGGAAACGTTGCTCGTGGGTTCGGATGTATTGTCCGTGGTCATACCAGTCAATGTTGCCGTTGAATTGAGCGGCGGCCTGCATGCCGATGGTGATTGAGAATGGCTGCGAGGGCTTTGTTCGGAAAAAGCAGCGTTTGTAGTTATACCACCAGCCGAGGTTCAGGTGGCCCTGATAGCGGGCGTAATGTTCTTTCTGCCAGCCGTTGTCAGTTGACTTCGCAAAGGCAACCTCTCCCTGAATCTGTACCCAGCCGTTGGTGAAGGGAATGTTTTGGAAGTCGATGAAGCCGGCGCGGAGCTGTGGCATGTTGCGCGAGTTGCCGCTTTCAATGAGGTCGCCTGAACTCAGGCGCTCGTTGACCAGTGCAGGAGTGAAGTCGCGTAAGCCGCCATAGAGGAAGACTCCGCGATATTTTACCTCACCCCACAGTTGCTGAAGGATTACGCGCGCCGGAGCGAGAGAATGAACGTCGAGCGATTGAGTGGTTGTGTTGAAATATTCATAGTCAACGTTGTTCACTCCCGAGGCCCAGGCCTCGACACCGAATGAGTAGCTGAATCGGCGTGACATGTCGATCGGCTTCCAGGCCTTCAGGGCGAGCAGGCCGCCGCGGGCTGACGTGAGCGTACCGTGGCGCAGCGAGTTGATATAGTACGGCGTGAAATCGCCCGGTCCTCCAACGGCCTGAACGGTCGCTGAGTAGTTCATGGTGAAGGGCTCGGCCGAAGCGGTGATGCCCACGATTGCAGCGAGGGCGAGAGCCTTAAAGCGTGTCATTTCGAAGTCGGTCAAAGAGTTTATGTTCACGGCGGTAGGTGCGTGAACTCAGATAGTTGGAAATCGATTGAATATGGGCTTCGCGGTGAATGTCGGTGCCGACAAACTGCACCATGCCCTCATCGAGCAGATACAGGGCGGCAGCGCGCTCCATTTTGCCGTAATAGCCGGCAAGCGAGAGGAGATTTATCTGGAAATAGAGGCCGAGGTCATGAAGGTGTGTGTAGCGGTCGCGGTGGCGCAGGGCGTAGTAGGCATAGCGCTCGGGGTGGGCGAGGATAGGATTGAAACCTCGGTTGATGAGTTCGTAGATGATGCTTTCAATTCCCCAGGGCTCGCTGGCAAACGGATTTTCAATCAATATGAAGTTGCCGGGTAGTGTTGTCAGGTTGTTATTTTCGAGTTGTTGAAGAAAGAAGTCGTCGATGCGATACTCAAAATGTTGGTGAAGCTCAACGTTCAATCCGTTTGCGCGAGCTGCTGATTGCAGGGCGGTGAACGGCTTTACGATGGTCTGCGGGGTGTTTTCATATCGGTCTTTGGTCGCATGGGGGCTTGCAAAGATTCGTTGCAGTCCGAGTTCGGACATGCTCCTTAGGAGTTCAATCGAGTTCGTTATGTCGGGAGAGCCGTCATCGACTCCCGGAACGATGTGGCAGTGCACATCTGTTGCGAAAGGCATCTGCTCCGGCGTCTTTGAGCGCAGGAAGAAGTCAAAGAGCATAGTAGGTCATGAAGAAGATTGCAACGAGCACCGACGGGATTACAAGCAGAATCGAGTCTATGCGGTCGAGTATGCCCCCGTGGCCGGGAATGAGGGCGCCTGAGTCTTTGACGCCGACGGTGCGTTTCAGCAGCGATTCAACGAGGTCGCCGAGAGTTCCGGCGATGCTGACAACGAGGCCGATAACGGTCATGGTAATGATTCCGTATCCGCCGAAGACGTTGTTCCATATCATGCCCATGCCGCCACATACTGCGGCGACAATCACTGTTGCGGCAAGACCGCCCCAGAAGCCTTCCCAGCTCTTTTTCGGTGATATGCGCTCCCAGAGGCGCCGGCGTCCGAGGGTTCGGCCGATGAGGTAGGCAAACGTGTCATTGACCCACACGAGAATGAATAATAGCAGCAGCAGTCCCGGGGTAATGTGGTAAACCATGTTCATCATCGCCAGAGGGGCGGCGATGTATAGCTGGGACATGAACGACGCTGACAGTGAGCGCACAGCGTCTTGATTCAATACCCATAGCTGCGAGGTCAGGCGCAAAATTATGTAGGCGATATATGTTATGATGCCCGGAAGGAAGGGCATGTCGGTCCAGACTGTGACTATCAGGACTGCGGCGCCGACGCAGTCGAGCGAGCGCTGGAGCATGCCGATGGTGGCATCGGTCAGGCTCTCAGAAGCCGGATTGACCATTACGAGGAATTCATTGACTGCGAATGTGCTGAGCAGCAAGAGCAAAATCAAGAAACTGAAAGACCCTCCGAGAATGCCGGCAACAATAATTGCAACATAGAGAGCGCCGAAAATCGCACGTTTTAACATGATTGGTATATTTCTCTGACGTGGTGGGTGGGTAGTTGTGGTTATTCAAAAGGGAGTTCGTCGTCGTCGGTCAGGCGTGAGTTGGAGATTTCGTTGAGCGGGCGCATGACATTACATAGCGTCTGGCTCCAGTATTCTCCGAAATCCGAACGCAGGCTGCCGAGGTGTTCGTTGATAATCTCATAGTCGGCGTTGCGCACGTCTTCAACAAAATTATATAGCACTTGAAAAATATCGGCCAAACTCTCGGAAACGGTTGCCGCTATTGGAGTGTCGGAATATTGCATGTCCTGATGAAACGTTTCGAGATAGGTGTCGTCTTCGCCGAGGAGTTCGGCAACGTTGCGTCTGACCCGGTCGTAGTAGTTCTCGTCAAGGTGGGCTGCTCCGAAGCAGTAGTCAGACTCCTCGGACATTGCGGCCGGGAGGTCGGTGACTGTCATATAGATGCGTGGCAGCAGGTGAATCATCTTCTCGATGAAATCGTGGCGCTCGGTCGATGCCGCCAGTTCCATTGCGCGGCAATATTCACTAGCGAGCGCCATGACCGTCAATGCGTTGTCTGAGAGTTTGTTATCGTTCATATAAATTGTGTTCGTTGATGTATTGCTTGACTTGGGGCGCGAGCATGTCTCGGTGCAGTCCGCTGCGGATTTCCGATGACGAAACGTCGGCTACAGGGGCATCGGCGAAATAGCATACACCCGCCGGAAGGGGTAGGGCGGGTTCGAATCCCGAGCGAGGATAAATAATGACTCCGAATTCGGTGATAATTTCGTTGGGATCGTGCCATCGGCTGAAAATCTGCCAGTTGTCGGCTCCGATTATGAGTTTGAACCGTTGGTCGGGATTGTTTGCGGCCAGGTGGCGCAGGGTCGTGATGGTGAACGACGGGCGCGGAAGGTCGAATTCAACGAAACTGGGCTCCAGTCCATGACATTCCTCGCAGGCGAGGCGCAACATTTCGCGTCTGTCGGCATCTGTTGCGCCGGGGCGGTCGTTTTTCAGCGGGTTCGCTGGCGAGAGCGTCAGAAGAACTTCATCGACGATACCACGGTCAACGAGCCATTGTGCCAGAGCCGTGTGGCCGAGGTGAACGGGGTTGAACGTTCCGCCGAAAATGCCCGTGGTCTTCATCCGGAAGTAGTTCGGTTCAGTTTCGGTTAAGGAAGTCGTTGATAATTCGCAAGGTTTCGTCAATGGCTCTGTCGAGGTTGTCGTTGATGACCGTTGCGTCGAACCTGGCGGCCTGGTCGAGTTCATAGCGTGCGCGGTCAATGCGCGCGTCGATGCTCTCGGGCGAGTCGGTTGCCCGCGATTCAAGGCGACGGCGAAGTTCGTCGATGCTCGGCGGTTGGATAAAGATACTTATCGCCCGGTTACCGAGCTTCTCCTTCACCCTAAGGGCGCCGTTGACGTCAATGTCCATGACTGCATTGCTTCCGGCGCCGGCAATGCGGTCAATCTCACTGCGAAGAGTACCGTAGAAGCGACCGGGATAGACCTCTTCATATTCAATGAAAGCATCGTCGGCTATGGCCCGGCGAAACTCCTCGTCGCTCAGAAAGTGATAGTCTTTGCCGTTAATCTCGGCTCCGCGGGGAGCGCGGTTGGTTGCCGAGACCGAAAACTGCATGTTAAGCGTTCCGCCGCTCATAAGGGCATTTATAATAGTAGACTTTCCGCTTCCGCTCGGGGCTGAGAGTATAATAACTTTTCCGGCCATAATAAGAGTGTTGGGGGTAGGGTGATCACATTACGTTGAGAATCTGCTCCTTAATCTGCTCGAGTTCGTCCTTCATGCGCACAACGAGTTTCTGCATCTCTGCATGGTTGCTTTTCGAGCCGAGAGTGTTGATTTCACGGCCCATTTCCTGGGCGATGAATCCGAGTTTCTTTCCTTGGCCTGGCGCCGACCGGGCCATTGTTTCGGCAAAGTAGACGAGGTGCTGGCCCAGGCGTTGGCGCTCTTCGTTGACGTCGAGTTTCTCGATATAGAAAATCATTTCCTGCTCGAGGCGTCCGCGGTCAACTTGAGCCTGCGGAATCTTTGCAAGCCCTTCTTCGAGGCGTGAGCGGATTTTTTCTATGCGCTCTTTTTCCCAGCAGGGAACTTCAGTCAACATATCGGTTATTGCGCGTAGGCGCACGCTGAAGAAGTCTTCGAGTTTCTCGCCCTCGGTGCGTCGGTGGGCCATCAGCCCGTCAATCGCATGTTCAACACATTGCAGTGCCGCCTCGGTTTCCTCTTTCAGAAGCTCCTGACGGCTTTCGGAGGCAACTACCTCGGGCAGGCGCAACAGGGTCGCATACCAGTCTGAAGGTTCAGGCAGTCCCAGGGCATTGCGCATATGTTCAATCTGTGACTTATATGCCCGGGCGGCAGCGATGTCGATGGTTGCCGGAGCAGCCGTCCCGTCGATATGCTCAACGGTGCAGACCATGTCGACCTTTCCGCGCTCGAGCCTCGAGGCAACCCGCCGTCTGATTTCGAGTTCGAACCCGCGGTAGGCTGACGGAATGCGCGCCGACATGTCAAATTGCTTGGAGTTGAGAGATTTGAGCTCAACCGTTATTTTCTTGCCCGGGATTTCAACTACTGACTTCCCGAATCCGGTCATTGAAAGTAGCATCTGCAGATGAATTATATTTCTTTCCTGCAAAGTTACAAAAAATCCCCCAACCCCCAAAAATTTTGTCAGTTGAATAAAAGTTCGTATCTTTGCACCAT
>CAZKOF010000044.1:0-16773 GCA_964554335.1 uncultured Bacteroides sp. | reverse complement strand
ACGACTATCTTAGGGATATGCTTCTTAATGCCAAATTTTGATGCGGTTGCCCTGCAACCTTCCCGCCTCGAGTTGCTGGCCCTGCGCATCGGTCTGCGCTGACAATCTTTTTGGTCAATTTGGGGCAGAAAAATTTGCCTGAGTAGGGAAAAATGTGTAAATTTGCTTGATTAAAAGTAAATGATAACATTCTAACATATTTGTAGCCAAATGAAATTCAACGTTGAAAGCAAGGTGCTCTATAGCTCCGCTTCGGCAGTGAGCAAAGTTATTAACTCCAAGAATCCGATGCCGATTCTCAACAACTTCCTTCTTGAGCTGAAAGATAATATGCTGAGCATCACTGCCAGTGATATTGAAAACACCCTTTCGGCGCGTATTCCGGTAATGGAGTCGGAGGGCGAGGGCCGTTTTTGCGTTGACGCCCGCCGGTTGACCGAACTGCTGAAATCAATGCCTGACATCGGCATTACTTTCGATATTGATGATGATTCACTTGCAATTCAGGTCACCTATAACGGCGGTGCCGGTAAATTTGACTTCATCGGTCTGGTCGGCGACGAGTATCCCACGCCTCAGGTGGCCACGGATGCCGATGCAGTGAAATTCACTGTTCCCTCGGCTCAGATTCTTCAGGGCATTGACAATACAATTTTTGCCGTCGGTAACGACACTCTGCGCCCGCAGATGATGGGCATTTACTGGGACGTCATGGAGGATGGCATCACTTTTGTCGCCACAGATACCCGCAAGCTCGTGCGCTACCGCAACACGCTTGCCGCTCCCGGTGTGGTGACGTCGTGCATCATGCCGACTAAACCGGCCCAGGTGCTGAAAAACGTGCTTCCGAAAGACGCCGAGGTGAAAGTCAGCATCGACGGCAAGCGCGCTCTTATAGAGACTGATGACATTACTTTCTCCTGCCAGCTGCTCAAAGGTGTATATCCCAACTATAACCGTGTGGTTCCCGAGAACAATCCCTATACGATGACGGTTGACCGCGAATCGTTTCTCAGCGCCCTGCGCCGTGTGTCGGTGTTCGGTGACCAGGGTCAGAATCAGGTGAAACTGCGCATAACCCCCACTCAGGTAACCGTCAAGGCCGTAGACAATGCCTACTGCACACGTGCCGTGGAGAACGTTGCATGTGATTTTGACAAAGACGAGATTGTCATCGGCTTCTCGGCGCCCTATGTGATGGAGATCTTCTCGACCATTACAACTTCGGAGGTTGTTGTCAGCCTTAGCGACCCGTCGCGGCCCGGTGTGTTCCGCCCGGTCGAACAGGGTGAGCATTCCGACGTCCTGATGATTCTCATGCCCATGAACGTTACCGAATTCTGATGGAACTCAATCTAACCAAGCCGATAATATTCTTTGACCTCGAAACCACGGGCGTCAACTTTCAGGACGACCGAATAGTAGAGATTTCATATATTAAGGTAAATCCCAACGGAACCGAGGAGTCGAAGACCATACGTGTCAATCCCGGACGCCCGATTCCTGCAGAGGCAACAGCCATTCATCATATCACTGACGAGGATGTTGCCGGTGAGCGTCCGTTCAAAGAGATTGCCCGCGAGTTGGCCCGTACGTTCCGCGGCTGCGACATCGGCGGCTTCAACTCCAACAAGTTTGACCTGCCGCTGCTTCAGGAGGAGTTTATCCGTGCCGGAGTCGACGATTTCGATCCGAGCCGTTGCCGTATGGTTGACGTGCAGACAATTTTCCATAAAATGGAGCAGCGTACCCTCAGTGCCGCCTACAAGTTCTATTGCGGCAAGGACCTCACGGATGCCCATAGCGCGAATGCCGACACTCGTGCCACGTATGAGGTGTTGAAGGCGCAGCTTGACCGCTATCCCGAGCTGCATAACGACATAGATTTTCTTGCCAACTTCTCGACTCAGCGAAAAGGAGTTGACCTGGCCGGTCGCATTGTCTACGATGACAAAGGGCGAGAGGTGTTCAACTTCGGCAAGCATAAGGGCAAACCGGTCGACGAGGTTTTTGCACAAGACCCGAACTATTGCGCTTGGATGCAGCAGAGTGACTTTGCCGCCGACACCAAGAGAGTAGTTATGCGACTCTATACCCGCTACCGTCAGAACAACAGATAATGCTCAAAGGGAAGCATATAATATTAGGTATAACCGGAGGCATCGCGGCTTATAAGTCCGCAATGCTTGCGCGTCTGCTCGTCAAAGCCGGGGCGGAGGTTCAGCCGATAATGACGCCGTCGGCGCGAGAGTTTATCACGCCGCTGACTCTGTCGACTCTCACCGGTAAACCGGTTATCACGGAGTTTTTCACCGCAAATACCGGCGAATGGCACAGTCATGTCGACCTCGGGCTTTGGGCGGATGCGATGGTCGTTGCTCCGGCAACAGCCTGTACAATAGGCAAGATGGCCCACGGTGTTGCCGACAATATGCTCGTGACAACATATCTGTCGGCAAAAGCTCCCGTATTTGTTGCCCCGGCTATGGACCTCGACATGATGGCCCATCCGTCGACAACCGTTAATCTCGCGCTTCTGCGCAGCTATGGCAACCATATCATCGAACCTGCCAGCGGCGAGCTTGCCAGCCATCTCATCGGCAAAGGACGCATGGAGGAACCTGAAAAAATTGTCGAGGTGCTCGAACAATTCTTCGCCGCGAGCAAATCGCTTGAAGGACGCAAGGCGCTCGTGACCGCAGGGCCGACATATGAACGCATCGACCCTGTGCGTTATATAGGGAACTTTTCCACAGGCAAAATGGGATATGCCATTGCCGACGCATTGGCGGACCGCGGCGCTGAGGTGACGCTCGTCAGTGGTCCGGTGGGTAATCTGAAACCGTTGAATCCGGGTGTCAAAGTTGTCGATGTCGAATCCGCGTGCGAGATGCTCGATGTCTGCACGTCGCGTTGGAGTGAGACTGATATCGCCGTCATGGCTGCGGCAGTGGCGGATTATCGTCCCCGTGTGTATGCTGATAGCAAAATCAAGCGCGAGGGCGCCGAGGTCCCGTTGATAGAACTGAGTGAAAATCCCGATATTGCCGCGACTCTCGGCGCTGCCAAGCGTCCGGGCCAGTTGCTTGTCGGCTTTGCCCTCGAAACCGACAATGAGGTTGCGCATGCCGCCGCAAAGCTGCGTCGCAAAAATCTCAATGCCATAGTGCTCAACTCATTGCGCGACGAGGGTGCCGGTTTCGGTGTCGATACCAACAAGATTACAATAATCACCGAAGCCGGCGAGCAAGTTGCATATCCGTTAAAATCAAAAGCGGAAGTGGCTGCCGATATTGTTGATTATATCACGACTCTTCTAAAATGATACTCTCTCTCCTCAAAAAATTACTGTTTCTTCCGGTGGCCCTTATTGCAACATCCGTGTGGGCTCAGGAACTCAACTGCCAGGTCGAAATCAATACGCAGAAGCTGCAGAACGTCTCGACTTCGGTTTTTGAGACGCTGAAAGATGCAATCAGCGAATATATGAACGGCAATAAGTTTTCTGAGGCGCAACTTGGCACGACGGAGAAAATTGACTGCCGCATGTTGCTGACAGTAAGTGAGTATACCGATAATATTGTCAAAGGCACTCTGCAGGTACAGTCTTCCCGTCCGGTCTATAACAGCAACTATACGACCACAGTTGTCAACTTTCTTGACTCCAAGATAGATTTCAGCTATAATGAGGGCGAGACATTGAATTTCAGCCTCACGGGCATGGAAAGTCAGCTTACACAACTGCTTAACTTCTATGCCTATTTCTTTCTGGCAATGGATTTCGACAGCTTCTCGCTCAGGGGGGGAGAGGCATTTTGGGAGCGTCTGAAAATGATTGTGCAGGAGGCGCAATCGAGCGGAGAAGTGGGCTGGAAAGCGTTTGAAGACACCAAGAACCGTTCGGCTATACTTGACGCCTACACTTCGCCTCAGACCGAGCAGATGCGCGACTTCATATATCGTTATCATCGCACCGGCCTCGATGAAATGGCCCAGAGTCCCGACAAGGGGCGCGCGAATATCACAGAGACCATCGATATTCTGAAAGCGGTCTATGATGTGGACCCGATGTCGGTTTCATTGAGCATGACGCGCGACGCCAAACTTGATGAATTCGTTAATGTATATTCCAAAGCACAACAGACAGAGCGAGAGCGTGTTTATGAAACATTATATCCGCTTTGGCCGACAGAAAATAAGAGATTGAATGAAATTAAACGCGGACCTCAGAAATGATCAGCCGGTTACACATTGAAAATTATGCACTTATCGACACCCTCGACATTGAATTCACCTCGGGGCTTAATATTATAACCGGCGAGACCGGTGCCGGTAAGTCGATAATTCTCGGGGCCTTGTCGATGCTTCTTGGCGAAAGGGCATCAATGCGCGCTATCAGAGTGCCCGACCGCAAGTCAATTGTCGAAGCGACTTTCAATATTGAAGGCTACGATAATCTGCGCAGCTGGGTGGAATCAAACGATGTCGACTGGGACGGGCGTGAGTGCACCCTGCGTCGCGAATTACTTCCGGGCGGTCGCACGCGCTCATTTGTCAATGACACTCCCGTAAATGTCAGTCGGCTCGGCGACCTCGGCCGCATGTTGATTGACATTCACTCCCAAAATCAGAATCAGCTGCTCGCTTCGGCTGAATATCAGCTGAAAATCCTTGACAGCATCGCTTCTTCGGCCGGCGTTCTTCAGCAATATCAGCAGGACTATGCCGCGTGGCGCAGTGCCGAGAAAAGACTTGCCGATGCGCGCAAGACTCTTGCGCAAAACCGCGCTGACGAGGAGTTTATCCGCTTCAGACTTTCGCAGCTTGATGAGGCTCGGCTTGTTGCCGGAGAGCAGGAGGAACTTGAGAGCGAGCGCGAACTGCAGGCGAACATGACGCAGATTAAACAGACGCTCACCGATGTGCTGAACCTGCTCAGCAACGGTGACTCTCCGGCGTTGGCAAACCTCAGTGATGCAGTGGATGCAACTGAGGATTTGTCGGAAGTTCTTGATGATGCCGCCGAACTCGCCAGACGTCTTGACAGTGCTCGTCTTGAAATTCAGGATATTGCCGAAACTCTTGCCGACTACGACTCAAATCTCGGGGCCAATCCTCAGGCGCTGGAGCAGATTGAGGAGCGGCTCGGAGAGATTTATTCGCTTGAGAGCCGTCACCATGTTGACAGTGTGGAAGAACTGATAGCAATTCGCGATAATCTGCGCGCGAAACTTGAAATTATCACTGACGGCGACATGGCTATCGACGAATTGAGTTTCGCCGCGGTGACGGCAAAAAACGCCTGCGAGGCAACGGCAAAGAAACTGACTCGCTTGCGCAAACAGGCCGCGGAGAAATTCGCCGCGGAGCTGCTTGAAACGGCTGCACCGTTAGGCATGCCTAATCTGCGATGCGAAATCGCCGTTGACCGTTCGGACAATTTGACACCTGTCGGCGCCGATACCGTTGAATTTCGGTTTGCATTCAACAAGAACCAGAGCCCGCAGCCTGTTGGCGGCGCGGCATCCGGAGGCGAGATATCGCGACTGATGCTCAGCATAAAGTCAATTGTCGTCGAGCGCCTGAAATTACCTTCAATCGTGTTCGACGAGGTCGACACGGGCGTGAGCGGCGATGTCGCCAACCGCATGGGCGCCATGATGCTCTCGATAGCCAAGTCGCTGCAAGTCATAACTATCACTCATCTGCCGCAAGTGGCAGCCCGCGGAGTCAGCCATTTCAAGGTATTTAAGGAGGATGACCTTGAAACGACCCATACGCGTATTCGCCGCCTGAACGACAACGAGCGAGTTGCCGAGCTGGCCCTGATGCTTTCGGGTTCGACTACCGATTCCGCAGCAATCGCCAATGCAGAATCACTTTTGAAAAATGGAAAAGACTGACTATATTTTCGGCATTCGTGCCGTTACCGAGGCCATTGAGGCCGGCAAGGATATTGATAAGATTTTAGTTAAGAAAGAGCTTCAGGGAGAGCTCATCGGCCCTCTGTTGCAACTTGCCCGCGAGAACCGCGTCATAGTGCGCCGGGTTCCGGTGCAGACAATAGACCGCATAACCCGCAAAAATCATCAGGGCGTGCTTGCGGTGCTCAGCGCTGTTACATATCATCGTCTCGACCACCTCGTTCCCGCGCTATATGAGGACGGGCGTTTGCCTTTTATCATTGTGCTCGACGGCATCACCGACGTGCGCAACTTCGGTGCCATTGCCCGAACGGCCGAATGTGTGGGCGCGGACGCTTTGGTTATTCCTGAACATGGATCGGTGAGCGTCGGAGGCGATGCCGTAAAGACTTCGGCCGGAGCGCTGCTCCATATTCCCGTATGTCGGGAGCGTTCGTCGGCATTGGCGGTCAAATTTTTGAAGGAAAATGGCTATAAGGTCGTGGCCGTCAGCGAGAAAAGCTCCGTTAACTACACAACCATTGATTACACCGGCCCGATTGCACTCGTCATGGGGGCGGAAGACACCGGCATATCTCCCGAGGTCATGAAGCAGACTGACTGCTCTGCCGCAATTCCGATGTTTGGCAAAATCGGCTCGCTGAATGTTTCGGTGGCTGCCGGAGTGATGATGTATGAGGTCGTTCGCCAGCGACTCAATGAAAAGATTGAAATAATCTGACATGGCACGGACTTCTTCACCGATCGAGCTTGGCGAACGACCTATAGGACGCCTGCTCCTGCAGTATTCTTTGCCTGCGATTATTGCGAGCACGGTGACGTCGCTTTATAATATCATTGACTCCATCTTCATCGGTCGCGGTGTGGGAGCAATGGCTATCACCGGTCTCGCAATCACGTTTCCGATGATGAATCTGGTGATTGCCTTTACCACTCTCATTGCCGTTGGCGGCGCAACCATCAGCTCGATATTTCTTGGACAAAAAGATGAGGCCAAAGCGACGGACGTCCTCCATAACGTTGTGTTCCTCAGTCTGCTCCATGCTCTGATTTTCGGAGGAATGTCGTTGTGGTGGCTTGACCCGATTCTGACGGTGTTCGGTGCAACGGAAGAGACTCTTCCATATGCCCATGACTTCATGTTCGTTATCTTGCTTGGCTCTCCGATAGCTTTCGTGTTCATTTCGCTCAACAACGTTATGCGTGCAACCGGCTATCCGACCAAAGCGATGATTTCGGCTTTACTGTCGGTAGTCGTCAATGTCATACTCGCGCCCATCTTCATTTTTGTGTTCAACTGGGGTATAAAAGGCGCTGCGGTTGCGACTCTTATTGGTCAGACTGCCGCGTTCATCTGGGTTGTGAGCCATTTCATGTCGCGCAAGAGTTTCGTTCACTTCTCACGCTCGGCCCGATGGTTTGTCCCATCCCTCATAAAGAAAATATATGCCATAGGACTCTCGCCTTTTCTGATTAACACTTGTTCCTGCATCGTTGTTGTGTTCATCAACAAGTCGCTGCTTGACTACGGACAGGCCGACGGCAACATGGCAGTCGGTGCCTACGGTATTATTAACCGCGTTACGATGTTCTTCATGATGATTGTGCTCGGTGTCACTCAGGGCATGCAGCCGATTTTGGGATATAATTACGGCGCCGGACAGTGGCAGCGCGTTAAGCGCACCCTCAGCCTCGGCATCTGCGTCGGCTCGATTATCACCATTGTAGGTTTTGCAATCACCGAGATATTCCCCGACGAAGTTACATTGTTGTTCAATGATGATCCGACCCTGTTGCGCCTTTCGCGCGAAGGGTTCCGCATTGTTCTTCTCTGTTATCCGTTTATTGGTGCAGCCCTTGTTATTCAGAACTTCTTCCAAAGTATCGGCAAACCGCTGCTATCAATCTTTCTCAGTGTTACCCGTCAGCTCGTGTTCCTGCTCCCTCTGTTGCTATGGTTGCCCGAACTTTGGGGGGTTGACGGAGTGTGGGCATCGATGGCGGGAAGTGACTTCATTTCGTTCGTTGTGACTGTCATCACCCTAATAGTTGTTCTGCGCCGCCTGAACAAAAAATTCGCTGATATCCATGCGTGAACAGATTCAGGTCAGGGTTACTCCCGAAGTGGCATACGTGCCGATGCGCCTGCAGGCTCATGTTTCGACCATGCTGAAAGTCGATGCCAACCGCATAACCGGAATAACCCCCAGGAAAAGGAGTATCGATGCGCGTCAGCGTCAGGTGATGATCAATCTCGATTTGCTCGTAACGGTCGATGAACCTCCTGTTGACCCGATGGAGTTCGCAGATGTGCCGGACTATAAGCCCCTTGCCGGCAATGCCCCGCAGGCCATTGTTGTCGGTGCCGGTCCGGCAGGCCTTTTCGCCGCTCTCCGCCTGATTGAGGAAGGTGTGCGCCCGATGTTGCTTGAGCGAGGCAAGGATGTTGATTCTCGAAGAGTCGACATGGCCGCAATTTCACGCGAGGGTATTGTTAACCCTGAGAGCAACTACTGCTTCGGCGAAGGCGGTGCGGGAGCATACTCTGACGGCAAGCTATACACGCGTAGCAAGAAACGCGGACCTGTCGATAAGGTCCTGAGCATATTTGTGCGACATGGCGCGAACCCGGATATTCTTGTGGATGCTCATCCCCATATAGGCTCCGACAAGCTCCCGGGAGTTATCCGCTCAATGCGAGAAACGATTATTGCCTGTGGCGGAACGGTTAAGTTCAATACCAAAGTCACTGAGTTGATAATCGAAGATGGTGAAGTCAAGGGAGTGCGTACCTCCGGCGGCGGAGAGTTCTTCGGTCCCGTGATTCTCGCAACCGGCCACTCCGCTCGCGACGTATATCGTTCGCTCTATGCCTCCGGCGTTGAACTGCAGCCTAAGGGCCTTGCAATAGGAGTCCGGCTTGAACATCCTCAGCATCTGATTGATTGCCTGCAGTATCACTCGCCGAAGGGTAGGGGACGCTACCTGCCTGCGGCCGAGTATTCGATGCTCACGCGAGTTGACAACCGTGCGGTTTACTCCTTCTGCATGTGTCCGGGTGGATATATTATTCCCGCTACCAATGAGCCCGGGCTGCTTGTGGTCAATGGCATGTCTCCGGCATCGCGAGGAACGGCGTGGGCCAATTCCGGTATGGTAGTAGAAATCCTTCCGGAAGATATTGAAGGCGGCAGTCCGCTCAAACTGATGGATTATCAGGAACGCATAGAGCGACGCTTCTTTGAGGCCGGAAACGGTTCTCAGGCTGCTCCGGCTCAGCGGATGACTGACTTCATGACCGGTAAGGCGTCGAAGTCGCTTGCATCTACGGCCTACACGGCAGGGATTTATCCCGCACGTGTTGACGAGTTATTGCCGAAGGAGATTTCGCGACGTCTGCAAAAGGGATTTGAGGATTTTAACCGCAAGCAACGGGGATTTGCAACGCCCGATGCAACAGTCATCGGATGCGAAACCAGAACATCCGCGCCTGTGCGCATTCCACGCAATCCTGAAAACATGACCCATACATCGCTCCCGGGACTTTATCCCGCCGGCGAGGGCGCAGGTTATGCCGGTGGAATTGTCTCGGCTGCAATTGACGGCGACCGCGCCGCAGCCGCTGTCGCAGCCCTTACTCGGTAAGGGCGCGAAGCAGACGCGGGATGTCGGTGTTGTCGAGTGCTCCGCCGAAGCGCTCGGCGCCTACGCCAATGGCAAAGACGGGCACGGGGTTGCCGGTATGTTTGCCCGAGGTAAAACCGTAGCCCGCAATTTCGTTCTGAATGGTGTAGGCGACCTCGACGAATTCGGGATAAGTAGAGTAGAGTCCTGTTGTGCTTTCGCCGTTCTTTTCAATAAAAGTACGGTTGAATGCTTCAAGCAGACGTTGCTCCTGCGATGCCGATAGCTTTGATTTTGAGAAGAAACCCATATTTTTCTCCAGGCGTTTCTGCATTTCTTCCCACGTAATCGGCTCATTGTTTGTTATGATTTCCCAGCATTCGTTGCTGAACTGAGCTTTCGATTTGCTTTGACGGTCAACGACCTCGGGGAATTGATTATATTGGGTGGACTTTTGTCCCACGGTCATGCCTCCGGTTTCGTGATCGGCGGTTACTATAATCAGAGTCTCGTCGGTGTGTTTGAGATAGAAGTCGTAGGCCTTTTGCAAAACGGAATCGTATGCAAGAACCTCGCGCACGATCGTGATACCGTCGTTGTCGTGGCCTGCCCAGTCAATGTTGCCTCCTTCGACCATGATGAAGAATTTTTCGGGCGAGGTGCGCTGCATGTGGGCTATTGCGGCGTCGGTATATTGGGCGAGGGTGTTGCCGGTAGGACCGTCGACGGCGTAGCCCATATTTTGCGAAATCGTGTCGGTGTTCAGCAGCAGAATGCGCTCGGAATCGACACCTTCGAGTGAATCAACGCCGCAGACAATCTTTACGCCTTTCGAGGCGATTTGTTCATAGAGACCGTTATATTTGCCGTCGGTTTTGGTCCCGCGGAGCATCGAGCCGGCGAGGAACTTGACGGGAGATTCTGCAAATTGCAGAGCGATATCGTGCCACATCCATCGGGCAGGAACGTGGGCGTAGAATGCTCCGGGTGTGGCGTCGTCGGGACAGACATTGGTTACCAGGCCGATTCCATAGCCGCGCTCGGCAAGGTCGTCGGCAACGCTGCGCACGGCAACCGTGTCGGCCGACATACCAAGCATGTTGTTGCGGGTCTTGTGTCCTGTCGCCAGGGCCGTACCGGCTGCGGCAGAGTCGGTGACGGGAGTATTTGCCGAATATGTCGTGCATAAACCTGCCACGGGAAACTGCAGCATGAGCATTTTGTCCTGCTGCTTCTGCACGAGGCGGCGGTAGGTTTCGGCCCCCATGACCTGGCCGTGGCCCATGCCGTCGCCTATAAAGTAGAATATATATTTAGGCGCGTTGTCCGCTGCCGATGCGCTGAGAGCAATGAGCATTGCCCCGAATAGAGATTTAAGATTTTTCATTTGTGTTGTTTGATGCTTGTGGCGAGTTTGGTGTAGTCAGTCACGCGCTCAACAATCTCGTCGTTCTTGATTATGAAGAAAGTAGGGAATGTGCCGACTGCATACTGACTGATATGCACTCGGTCGGCGGCATCGCTCTGATAGACGTTGGTCCACGGAAGGCCTTCGGAAGCAATGGCCCAAAGGTGTTGGTTATCGCAGAATCCGACCTCGTAGATTTCGGCGCCTGCGCTGCGTGCATCGCCCAGCGCGCGTGTGATTGCCGGAGTGTCCGAGGATGTGAAATCAACGTAGGCAAGCACGGTTAGCGGGTTTGCGTCAACAACATCCGAGAGTTTGTGCATCTTGCCGTTCCGGTCCATCAGCTCTATGTCGTAGTAGCCGATTTCGTCGGCATAGATAACCTTTTGCTCTATTGGAGCCTCGCCGCGTGGGGTCATTTTTCCGAATTCCGCGCGCAATATCGCCGTGCGCGGATCATTGGGGCGCTCCTCGTTGTAGCGGTTGGCGACGGTCCGGAGCAGGAGGCGGTCCTTAACGAGTCGAGTGGCATAATAGGCTGCCGTCGAAGCATAGTTTCCATCGAGAGCCTGCAGGAACTCATGTCCGTCACCGCCTGAGGCATAAACGGACTCAACTTTGTTGAAGAGATCGGCTTCGGCCGAGCCTGAGCGTACGCCGTCGGCGGTCAGTTCGATTGTTTCGGTGCTGTCGGCAGGGATGTAGACCGTGTTATCACCAAGTTTTACGGCAAAAATCTGACTGTTGGCCCGCGGTTCGCTGAAATGGTACTTTCCTGAGCTGACTTTTGCGGAGTCGAGAGTGTACCAGCCGCCGGCATTGGTCGGAGCCTGCAAATAGACGGTTTCCACTCCTGCGGGAGCCTCGCCGCGCAGGGTCCAGCCGTCGTTACCGGTCGTGCAGCCCGCAAGGAGCAGCGCTGCCGTTGCGGGGAGGATTATTTGGCGGAGTGTCTTCATTCCATCAACTTGCGATAGCGGCGGCGCACGGGTTCCTTGCCGTCGGGGGTATGAGCGCGCTTATACTCCTCATAATCGGAATATGAGCCTTCGTAATAAACAACATTGCTTTCGCCCTCAAACGAGAGGATATGAGTGCAGATGCGGTCGAGGAACCAACGGTCATGGCTGACAACCACCGCGCAGCCGGCAAAGGCCTCAAGTCCCTCCTCGAGTGCGCGGAGTGTGTTTACGTCGATATCGTTGGTCGGTTCATCAAGCAGCAACACGTTACCCTCTTGTTTGAGCGCCATTGCAAGATGCAGACGGTTGCGTTCTCCGCCCGAAAGCACGCCGACCTTCTTCTCCTGGTCAGCACCCGAGAAGTTGAACTTGCTCAGATAGGCGCGCGCGTTTACGTCGCGGCCGCCCATGCGGAAAGACTCCACTCCCTGCGAGATTACCTCGTAGACACTCTTATCGGGAAGAAGGTCGTGGTGGGTCTGGTCAACATAGGCAATTTTGACGGTATCGCCTACGTCGAATGAGCCGGCGTCGGCCGTCTCAAGTCCCATTATGAGTTTGAATAGGGTGGTCTTGCCTGCTCCGTTTGGCCCGATTACGCCGACAATACCGTTCGGGGGAAGTGTAAAATCGAGATTCTTGAACAGTTGCTTTTGGCCGAATGCTTTTGCCAATCCATGGGCTTCGATGACCTTGTTGCCCAGTCGTGGACCGTTGGGAATGAAAATTTCGAGTTTCTCTTCGCGCTCTTTTTGGTCCTCGTTGAGCAGGCGGTCGTAGGAGTTCAGGCGGGCTTTGCCCTTGGCCTGACGAGCTTTCGGAGCCATGCGCACCCATTCGAGTTCGCGCTCAAGGGTTTTGCGGCGTTTGCTTGCCTGCTTTTCCTCCTGGGCCATTCGCTTGGTTTTTTGTTCAAGCCACGATGAGTAGTTGCCCTTCCACGGAATTCCTTCACCTCGGTCGAGTTCAAGAATCCAGCCTGCGACGTGGTCAAGGAAGTATCTGTCATGGGTGATGGCTATAACCGTGCCGGGATATTGTTGGAGGTGTTGCTCGAGCCAGTCAATAGACTCGGCGTCGAGGTGGTTGGTGGGTTCGTCAAGAAGGAGCACGTCGGGTTGTTGCAATAGCAGGCGGCAGAGCGCCACGCGTCGACGTTCACCGCCGGAGAGGGTCGTGACGGATTGATTGTCGGGCGGGCACTGCAGGGCGTCCATGGCGCGCTCAAGTTTGGCGTCGATGTTCCATGCGTCGGCTGCGTCGAGTTTGTCCTGCAGTTCGGCCTGGCGTGCGAGCAGGGTGTCATAGTCGGCGTCGGGGTCGGCAAATGCCTCGTTGACTTTGTCGAACTCGGCAAGCATGTCCATGATCGGCTGCACGCCCTCGCGTACAACCTCAATCACGGTCTTCTCCGGATCAAGTTTCGGGTCCTGTTCAAGATAGCCGACCGAATAGCCGGGCGAGAATACAACCTCGCCCTGATAACTCTTGTCGATGCCGGCGATGATTTTGAGCAGTGAAGACTTACCGGAGCCGTTCAGACCGATGATGCCAATCTTGGCGCCATAGAAAAAAGATAGGTAAATGTTTTTCAGAACCTGTTTCTGAGGAGGGTAGGTTTTGCTGACGCCTACCATCGAGAATATGATTTTCTTATCGTCTGCCATATATATACAGTTGATTATGATATCCAATTAAAATGCAGCCATCCAACCCATGAAATCAGGCGCTGATGCCACTAACATATCTTTAGCCGTAACCCTTATATCAATTGCCGGGGTAGTTTGCCCTTCTTTATAATATTTGAAATATATACCTTCGTTCATTACACTTCCGGCAAAAATCACGCCGTCAGTCACTAACTGAGCATTTATGAACCCTTTGTTTACGCCTTGCAGCTCTATTGGCTCGGCATAGTCATTGAACGGTTGTGCAAAGATCGCCCCATTTGAGTCTGTCGTGTAGCGATAGTTACCCAAATATGGATATTGATTGGCAAAAAGAAGCGGATGCCCAACAACACCATAGGCCAGTTCACACGATTTTTGTTGCGACTCAGTCAGCATAAACGCCTCTACCCCTTCGCGGTTAATAAAATATGCCTCGACCTGTGGTAACTGCGAATTATAGGGAATTATCGGGCGTAGATACGTGCCCGTAGGTGACGCATACACCTCATACTGCCGGCCGATTGGTGAGGAATTGTCCCAATAGTCCCACTTCAGACTGCCATTGTTGTCAATGGGCGAAATATACATTTCATGTCTGTAATGATTATTCCCGAAGGTTTCTGACACGGCTGTATAATTCAATATCCTGACATGCTCTCCTCGCGGATACACCGGTATGCCATATTGCGTTGTATGCTTATCGCTCTCACTGAACGTAAAAATGCCCGAATCTGGCATCGGGGCGACGCTCAATAGTCCGCTATCCCAATACTGCAGCTCCGAAAGTTGGACCTGCTTACCGGCTGCGAGAATCGCGGGATAGGAACTGTTATAGACGGCCCCCTCAAGGATTTTTGCCTGAACGGTAGGTACGAATTCAGGCTGCTCCGCCATATGATTAAGTACGTCGGTGGCAGTCATTGCCTGCGGCTCCAGTCGATATGCCTGTCCGTTATGAACAACTACGACATTTGACGGTCCGGCCCATACGGCTTGATCGAACAACACATAGCTGTCAACCGCATAACAAACCTTTGTCTCAGTATCTATAATTATGTTTTGATAACTGCCATGGTCAAAATACGTATAATCATCATAATATTCGCGATGTGTCAGAATTTTCACAGTCGCCAAAATATATTGCGGCGCAACAGAAACGATTCTCTGCACTGCGTCAATACCGGCACACCTACCGCCCTGACATATGACATAAGGCCTAACCTTATGTCCTTCAGTATCGAATGCCAATGTTTGTGCAATAGAAGTTGGCTGAAAATTTGCCAGCAATCGAGCGCCGTTATCTTCAAACAATACCGGCAGATGAGTCATTGCCGGTTCGCCGAAACCTCCGTGCATGTAAACCTTAGCGCTTCCGAATTCTATTGTCTTGTTACCGATTTCCACTGTCATGGCATACTCGCCACGTATATCTGACGGGAGTGTAAACACAACGTTATGTGCATCAAGCGTCGTGGCCTCAAATCTGTTGTCGCCAAGATTGACAACTAACGGCGACTTTTCAAAATCAAAAGTAGCCGAATAGACATATGTCGGATATCCGCAGGTCAGCCGATTTGACAATCCGATATCTATGGCCTCGCCCGACGTTGTCTCAGCCGTTTGTATAACGCGAAGATTGATTTTCCCGTTCCCGCCTGATACGTTACATAGCAACTCGCGAACGGCTCCGGTGGTGTTAGGAGAAAGCTCAAATTCAATCTCAACTTTTCCGCTTCCGCAGGTTTGCTTGGGCGTTATCCAATCTTGATTTTGCCAATCATTGAGTGTCCAGTTCCCATAATCGGCTCCGGAGTACGTTATGACTTTTTGGTCTGCATATGCCGTAAGTTCAACCGACGACACATCTTCCTCGCCGTCCAATGGATCATCATTGTTCGTGGAGCAGCTAAACATCAATCCGGTTAGCAGAATGAGAGGAAATATTTTATTCATTTATCCATTAACGTTTTTTGCCGTGGGCGGCGGTTTTAACTTTGTAGTCGCATGAGAATTTACCATCCATGAGGTTGCGGAGCTTATTGCGAATCAGTAGCTTGCGCGTTGCACTGACATGATCCATGTAAACTTTTCCATTGAGGTGGTCGAGCTCGTGCTGCACGCAGCGGCTTAGAAAACCCGACATCTCCTCCTCATGGGCCTCGAAATTTTCGTCGAGCCAACGCAAGCGTATATGCTCCACGCGGTTGACATTCTCGCTTAGTCCCGGAAGGCTCAGGCACCCTTCGGAGCGCGAACATTCTTCACCGTCGAGAACTTCTGCCTCGGGGTTGATCAGCACCATTTTGCGCTCGGCACATTCTGGAAACTGGTCTTTTAGGACGTCGGTGTCGATAACCACGAGTTTGATGCTCAATCCGACCTGAGGAGCGGCAAGACCGCAGCCTTCGGCGGCATACATCGTCTCGAACATGTCATCAATCAGTTTCGGCAGGTCGGGGTAGTCTTTAGTGACTGCTACCGTTGGCCGACGGAGTACGGGGTGACCGTATATATAAACGGGTAGCTTCATAATCTTATGTATTGTAGATGCTTTGTAAATAGTCAGTGAGAATAATGGTTGCCGCCATGCGGTCAACAGTCGCTTTTTCGCGTCGGGCCATTCGGTGCAGCCCGCCGTCGAGCATTGCCCGGTGGGCCAGTGTCGACGTGAATCGTTCATCGTAGAATTTCATATCCACACCTGCAGGCAAACGCTTGCGCAGGGACTTTGCAAACGGTTCTATATATGTCCATGACTCTGAGGGTTCCCCGCGAAGCGTTACAGGTTTGCCAATAATAACGAGGTCCACGCGATTGGCGGCAATATAGTCGAGCACAAACTTCAGAAGTTCCGAAGCGTTGACCGTTGTCAGCGGGGTTGCGGATATGCGCAGTTCATCGGTCACCGCTATGCCGCAGCGACGTCTGCCATAATCTATGCAGAGAATCCGTCCCATATTTTTGCTGCAAAGTTACATAAGGTAGGTTCTATTAATTGGTTTATCAGCGCGTAATACAGAACCCCAAAAGCATCATTGCACTGATTCGTGAGTACATCACGAATGCAAAAGTAGCGATAATTTAAGACTTATACAAGTTTTCACTTCTTCATTTTACATCTTTTTTTGCGTTTTTTTGGGGGGGGGGTAAATGTCTGTGTGTCAATATTATATCGTTTGTGGATT
>CAZKOF010000043.1:0-17106 GCA_964554335.1 uncultured Bacteroides sp. | reverse complement strand
TATCCAAATCTCAAAGGGCATAAAAAGAGGCTGCGCCTATTTTGACACAGCCTCACGTTGGAGGGGCCGTTGGTGTCGCGTCAGTTGCGGGCGGCGAAGAGGGCCGTCGGAGCTGCTGCGCGGTAGGCCATGAGGCCCTGCTCGTCGAGGCTGACGGTCATGCGCGAGCCGTCGGCGGCGGGGAGGCTGACGTGGGTGTCGTCAACAAACGTCATCAGCTCGAAGCTTTCGCCCGAGGGGAGCACAACGTCCCAGCTGCGTTCGTTCTTGTCGAAGTCGAGGCGCACAGTCAGGCCGTCGCTCTCGCCGATAATGTCGTAGCCTTTGCCGTCGCACTTCACCAGATACTGCCGGCCGTCGTTGCCCTCAATGCGCTTGGTTCCGCAGGCCATGGGGTTATCACCGCTCCAGAACTCGATGCTGTTGATTACCAGGACGTCGGCCAGGCCCGATACCTCATATACGGGGAGTATCCAGAAAGCCAGGAACACCAGCTCGTTGACGAATTTATTGCCGATGGTCTTGTTCCAGGCCAGCAGGCGGTTGGTCAGCGTGAAGCTGCCGATGCATGACGAAAGCCCCAGCGAGGCACAAACCGTGAGAACCAGTCCCACACGCAAAAAATTTTTTCTCATAAATTGTTGAAAATGAAAAATTAAAAATTAAAAATTCAAGGTGAAACGGCCCACTGCCCACTGCCCACTGCGAAGCCATTGCCCACTGCCCACTATTACACGGGCACGGCGGTTTTGCCGAGGTTGTAGAGCGTCAGGATCCGCTTGACGTAGTCATGGGTTTCCCTGCCGCGAAGATAACCATATTTTACGACATCATCGTTATAATATTTGGGATTTGCGAGCATCAACACCGTTTTTTCTACGTTTTCGTCCCACTTCTGCGGGTCGAGACCCATTTTTCCGGCCAGGCGCATGGCATCGAAAATGTGGCCCTGGCCGGCGTTATAGCTCGCGAGAATGAACTTTTTGCGTTCGTCGGGGTCTTCGACGCGCGAGGCAAACATGCGGTCGAGGTCGTCGAGATAGCTGACGGCGGCGCGCACCGACTGCTCCGGGTCGTTGGCGTTGCGCAGGCCGTAGCTGCGCCCCGTGCGCGGCATTATCTGCATCAGCCCTCGCGCGCCAGCAAATGAGCGCGCCCGCGGATTATAGCGGCTTTCGGTGTAGGCCTGGGCCGCGAGCATGCGCCAGTCCCAGTTGATTTGCGGGGCGTAGCGCCGGAAAATATTGTCATATTTCGGCGACATCGTGCCGTCTGAGAAGTCAATCTTGCCGTAGGTCAGACGTCCGTCCATCTTTTCGAGCTGATAGTAGCGCTTGAGCAGGTCGGCATGGAGAGTAGACGGCTCCGCGCCGCGCGCCCATGCGTCGATAGAGTCGGCCAAACACGTGCGTCCCGGGGCGACGGCCCAGGCTTTGCGCTGGTCGAGCGACAACGCTACGCCGCAGTCGACATTGGCATGATAGCTGCCGTGGAGTTCCGCCAGGTCGGAGTCGAGCACCGCCAGGGGAATGCGACCGTCGGCAACCATGTCGACCAGGTCTTCAGGTGCCACCGAATCGGGGTTGAGCGTATGGATATCGATGCCGCCGCCCAGTTCGTCGTTGAGGTTACGTATGCGAGCATCATATTTCGACCCCTCTAAAACGTAGACGTCGCGCCCCGGAAGGTCCGTGACGTCGCTGATTTCCGCTTCGGTGCCCGGTTCGCGCCGCTGCACGAGCACCTGGCGCGTAATCGTCTCATAGCCACACGCAAGCGCCTCCGAGGCATACTCGGCGGTTATAGGCACGGGTGTGGCAATCAGGTCAATCTTTCCCGAGTCGAGCATTGCGAGCAACCGGGGCAGAGAGCGTTCGACTCTCAGGGTCATCGGCAGTCTGAGGTCTGCGGCGAGCGATTGGGCCATGTCATAGTCAATTCCCAGCGAGTCACCACGATAAATAAAAAACGACGTCGGAGAATAGAGTGTGCCGACGCGCAGGGTGTCAGGCATAGAGCACCCCCCGTTATGTTGCTCCGTAGAGTCCGAAGCTCCATGCGCGCATCCCGCCAGCGCGAGAATTGCCGCCAGATATCCATGCCATTTCATGACAACATAACCCCCCTCCGCCCCGAAAAGTTCATCCCCCGCCAACTCGCACAAAATTTTTCAGCCAACTCGCACAAAAATTTTTGGCCAACTCGCACAAAATGTTAAAATAAATACGTGTATTTGCGCAGTAAATCTGTAAGATAAAGAATATGGTATATCAAGGAAGAATTGTTAATAAAATTCTGAAAAATAGATTGGAAGAAACCGGTGCAGCCGTGATTGAGGGACCAAAATGGTGTGGAAAAACGACTACTGCAGAGCAGTTTGCCGGCAGTGTGGTATCATTATCGTGACAAGAGCGGGTTGGAGTGTGATGCGGTAGTTCACTGCGTAATGGCTGCTATGGGCTGGTAGAGCTGAAACTTGGCGGTGATATTGCAATAGAGCATGGCGCGGAAACGCTAAAGACTCTTGCCTCAAAAATTGATACGGGGCGTATGAAGCAACCGTCGTTTATGATGGTCTTGACTGCCGTAGGACCGTTTGCCTACAAACGCGCCGACGGGGTGTGGGTTGTCCCTATAGGAATTCTGCGCGACGGTTGGGGTTAGGCGAAGAGGTCAATTACCTGGCGGGCGGCGGCGGGGTCGTGGACGCGGAGAATGGCGGCGCCTCCCTGTAGGGCGAGGAGGTTGGCGGCGCAGGTCGCGGGGAGGACGTCGGCGGGCGTCAAGCCCAGGGGGCGGTAGAACATCGACTTGCGTGACAGGCCCGCGAGGAGCGGACGCCCCAGGGTCGACGTGAGCAGGCTGAGGTCGCGTAATAGCCGGTAGTTCTGGTCCGTGGTCTTGGCGAAGCCGAAGCCGGGGTCGACGATGATGTCTTTGACGCCGAGGGCCTCGAGCTCGCAGATGCGTCGGGCAAGAAAGCGCATCACGGCGGCGGTCACGCCCCCCTCGGAGTCATAGTCGGTGAGCGACTGCATGGTCGCGGGGGTGCCGCGCATGTGCATGATGATATATGGCGCCCCCGTCGCGGCGATGAGTGCGTCCATCTCGGGGTCGGCCATGCCGCCGCTGATGTCGTTGATGATGTCGGCGCCGGCGTCGAGGGCGCGGCGGGCCACCGTGGCGCGGAAGGTGTCGACGCTTATCGGCACGTCGCCGGCCAGCCGCCTGGCCTCGGCGAGCACCGGGGCCAGGCGCTCCCACTCCTCGTCGGCCGTCAGCTCCGGGGCTCCGGGGCGCGTCGAGCAGGCGCCGATGTCGATAATGTCGGCGCCCGCGTCCAGGGCCTGTGCAACGCGGGCGGCGTCGCCGTTGCGCGCGCCGCTATAGAACGAGTCTGGGGTGGCGTTGATGATTGCCATCACTGCGGGGCGTGAAAATTCGACCGGGCACCCGCGAAGATTAAGAGAAAATCTATTCACGGCGGCAAAGTTATGCAATTTCGTGGAAAATACTTAACTTTGCGGCATGGAAATTTTGGCATTTATCGACGCCACTCAGCTTTTTGACATTGTGTGGCACCACATGGAGAACTCCGGCTATCTGTGGGTCTTTATTTTCATGACCATCGAGAGTTCTTTCATTCCGTTTCCGAGCGAGATTGTCGTGCCTCCGGCGGCGTTTATCGCCATGAAGACGGGCGAGATGTCGGTTGCCGGCGTCGGAATCGCCGCCACTGCCGGCGCCCTCATGGGCTCGATTGTCAACTACTTGCTGGCAATGTGGATCGGTCGCCCGATAGTCTATGGGTTTGCGCGAAGCCGCGCCGGCGCAATCTGCATGATTTCGCCCGAAAAGGTTCAGCGCGCCGAGGTCTATTTCGACAAACACGGCGGCCTCTCGACCTTTATCGGCCGACTGATTCCCGTAATCCGCCAGCTCATCAGCATTCCCGCCGGTCTCGCCCGCATGAACTTCGCCAAGTTCGCGCTCTACACGACCGCCGGCGCCGCCATCTGGAACGCCGTGCTCTGCGGCCTGGGCGTCTTCCTTGCCGGCTTCGTTGACAGCAAAGAGACCCTGCGCCAGCAGATTGAATACTATAACTCCTACCTCTCCTACATCGGCTACGGCATCGGCCTCATCTGCGTCATCTTCATTGCATGGCAACTCCTCAAACCGAAAAAACAGACTTCTATAAAATGACTCAGATAGCACCTTCGCTCTTGTCGGCCGATTTCGGGCAGCTTGACCGCGACATCGAGATGGTCAATAACTCCGATGCGGCGTTGTTTCATCTTGACGTCATGGACGGCCGCTTCGTGCCGAATATCTCGTTCGGGTTTCCGATTATCGAGGCGGTTTCCCGCAGGGCCCGCAAGCCGCTCGACGTCCACCTGATGATTGTTGAGCCGGACAAGTGGGTCGACCGCATGGCACGCATCCCCGGAGTGGAATATATGAACGTTCACCTCGAGGCGTCGACCCACCTTCACCGCACGGTCCAGGCCATCCGCGCCGCCGGAATGAAGCCTGCCGTGACGCTCAATCCGGCGACTCCTGTCGGCCTGATCGAAGATATCGTCGCCGACCTCGACATGGTGCTGCTCATGAGCGTGAACCCCGGCTTCGGCGGGCAGAAGTTCATCGAGCACACGCTGACCAAGACCCGCCGCCTGCGCGAGCTCATCGAACGCACCGGCTCGAAGGCGCTGATTGAGATTGACGGCGGAGTGAACCTCGAGACGGGCCGCCGCTTGGTAGAGGCCGGCGCCGACATCCTGGTTGCCGGCAGCTACGTATTCGGCGCCGCCGACCCGACATCGACCATTAAAGAATTAGCAGAGTTATGAAAATAGGAATTTGTTCAGACCATGCCGGCTATGAGCTCAAAGAGCTCCTCAAAGGCATCCTCGCAGCCCGCGCCGACGTCGATGAGGTCATTGACTTCGGCACGGACTCGACCGCCTCGTGCGATTATCCCGACTATGCCCATCCCTGCGCCCGCGCGCTCGAGAGCGGCGAGGTCCGGACCGCAATCGGCATCTGCGGCTCGGGCAACGGCATCGCAATGACGCTCAACAAGCACCGGGGCGTGCGTGCCGCCATTTGCTGGACCCCCGAGCTCGCGCGCCTGGCCCGTCAGCACAACGACGCCAACTGCCTGGTTCTCAGTGCGCGGTTCATCTCTCAGGAAACGGCCATTGAGGTCATGGAGGCTTTCCTGGCAACGCCGTTTGAGGGCGGACGCCACGAGCGCCGCGTTGAAAAAATCAATGATCTTTAGTTTTGTCATAGAGATGATCGGCGCCCTGGCGTGTGCCATTTCCGGCATACGTCTGGCTGCGCTGCGCCGCTTCGACTGGTTCGGCGCCTACATCGTCGGGTTGGTGACGGCGCTCGGCGGCGGCACCCTGCGCGACGCCATTCTCGGCCAGCCGGCCTTCTGGGTCGCCGACCTGCGCTTCTTCCTGGCCTACTTTCTGGTGACGGGCCTGGGGCTGATGATTGTCGTTGTTTTCAGCCGTCAGCTCGTCCGCCGCGAAAGGATGCTGCTGGTGTTCGACGCCGTCGGCCTGGCGATGTTCACCGTTATCGGCATCGAAAAGGCTCTGGCGCGCGAGTGCGCGATGGCCGTGGCCCTGACAATGGGAATGCTGACAGGCGCTTTCGGCGGCGTTCTCCGCGACATTCTGCTCAACCGTGTGCCGCTGATCTTCCGCAAAGACATCTACGCGATGGCCTCGCTGCTCGGCGGCATCGTCTACTGGTTGATGCTCGTCTGCGGCGCCTCGGCGGAACTCTGTGCCACGGGTTGCCTGCTGGTCATCGTCAGCATCCGCATGCTCGCCGTCAAATACGGCTGGCATCTCCCCATATTAACAACAACCGAAAAAGAAATAGAATAGAACAATCATGTCACTTCAGTGTGGAATAGTCGGACTGCCAAACGTAGGCAAGTCAACCCTTTTTAACTGCCTGAGCAACGCAAAGGCCCAGAGTGCCAACTTCCCTTTTTGCACCATTGAGCCGAACGTCGGCGTCATCACCGTGCCCGATGACCGTCTGACGCGCCTCGTTGAACTCTGTAACCCCAAGTCGGTAGTTCCCGCCACTGTAGAGATTGTAGACATTGCCGGTCTGGTAAAGGGCGCCAGCAAGGGTGAAGGCCTCGGCAACAAGTTCCTGGCCAACATACGCGAGACCGACGCTATTCTCCACGTGCTCCGCTGCTTCGACAACGACAATATCACCCACGTTGACGGCTCCGTCGACCCCGTGCGCGACAAGGAAATCATTGACTGTGAGCTCCAGCTGAAGGACCTCGAGACGGTTGAGAGCCGTCTGGCAAAGACCCTGAAGGCCGCACAGACCGGCGGCGACAAGACCGCGCGCATGCAGGCCGACGTGCTCCTGCGCTATAAGGAGGCCCTCGATGCCGGCAAACCCGCGCGCTCCGTCAGGTTCGACACCCCCGACGAACAGAAATTCGCCCGCGAACTCTTTCTGCTGACAGCCAAGCCGGTGCTCTACGTCTGCAATGTCGACGATGCCTCGGCGGCAACCGGCAACGCCTATGTCGAGGCCGTCCGCGAGGCAATCAAAGAGGAGGGCGCCGACCTGCTCATCGTCGCCGCCCAGACCGAGAGCGAAATCGCCGAGCTCGACACCTGGGAGGAGCGTCAGGAGTTCCTGAAGGAAATCGGCTTGGAAGAGAGCGGCGTGTCGCGCCTGATTCGTGCCGCCTACGCCCTGCTCGACCTGCAGACCTACTTCACTGCCGGTCCCGACGAGGTGCGCGCCTGGACGTTCACCCGCGGCAGTAAAGCCCCGAAATGCGCCGGCATTATCCACACCGACTTCGAAAAAGGATTTATCCGCGCCGAGGTCATCAAATATGACGACTATGTCGCCCTCGGCTCCGAAGCCGCCGTCAGGGAAGCCGGAAAGATGGGCGTCGAAGGCAAGGAATATGTGGTTCAGGACGGCGACATCATGCACTTCCGCTTCAATGTCTAATATAATCAACATCGAGACCTCGACCGAGGCATGTTCGGTTGCCCTGACGGGCGACTGCTCCGTGCTCGCGAACTTCGAGGAGCGCACCGGGCGCCGCCACGCCGAACTGCTGAGCGGTTTTATCCGCCGGGCTCTCGACGCCGCCCGCGAGCAGGAGCGGAAAGTCGACGCCGTTGCCGTCAGCATCGGCCCCGGGAGCTACACCGGCCTGCGCATCGGCCTGAGCGAGGCCAAAGGTCTGGCCTACGCTCTGGGAGTGCCGCTGATCGGCATCCCTACGTTGCAGATAATGGCAACCAACGCGATGTTCAACCACCATGGCATCACCCTCGAATCGCGCTTCGCCCCGATGATTGACGCCCGCCGCATGGAGGTCTACACCTGCGTGCTCGACATGTGGCTAAAAGAGCTCATGCCTACGCAGCCGCTGATTCTCGACGCCGACAGTTACCGCGAATTTCTTGACCGCGGCCCGCTGCTATTCATGGGTAACGCCGTTGAAAAGGCCCGCACCGTCATTGACCACCCCAACGCAGTCTTCATCGAGGGCATCCAACCGCTGGCCGCCGACATGCTCGCGCTCAGCGAAAAAGCCTTCCGCGCCGGCGACTTCCTCGACCTGGCCTACTCCGTGCCCCTCTATCTGAAAGAATTCCAAGCAACCAAGCCCCGCACAAAAATATGAAAATGCCGTATCGGTCAAATATGCCGACTTCGCATCCATCGATGAAGTCGAGAATGTGCCGACCGGCGGCGACGGCGTCTGCTACGACCTGCTCGGCCGTCGCGTCGCCAACCCCACCCGCGGCCTCTATATCATCAACGGCAAAAAGTCTTTAATCCCTAACCTTTAACTTCTTAACCCTTATCCATTAACCTTGAACGTAGCAATCGTTGGCGCCTCCGGCGCCGTTGGCCAGGAGTTTTTGCGCGTCCTCGCCGAACAGAATTTCCCCATCGACGAACTTCGTCTTTTCGGCTCATCGCGCTCGGCCGGCCGTACCTACACCTTCTGCGGCAAAGAGTACACCGTCAAGGAACTGACGCGTAATCCCGAAGATTTCGACGGCATAGACTTTGCCTTCACGTCGGCCGGTGCCGGCACATCGCGTGACTTCGCCGACATCATCACCGCCCGTGGCGCCCTGATGATCGACAACTCCTCGGCTTTCCGAATGGACGCCGACGTGCCTTTGGTCGTTCCCGAAGTCAATGGCGATGATGCCTTCAATGCGCCCCGCCGTATTATTGCCAACCCCAACTGCACGACCATCCAGATGGTTGTTGCCCTCAAGCCCGTCAACGACCTCTCGCCCATCCGGCGTGTTCATGTGGCTTCATATCAGGCGGCATCCGGCGCCGGCGCGACCGCCATGGCCGAACTCGAGCAGCAATATGCCGACATCGTAGCCGGTCGCGAGCCGAAGGTCGAGAAGTTTGCCTACCAACTGGCCTACAACGTTATTCCCCACATCGACGTGTTCCAGGACAACGGCTACACAAAGGAGGAGATGAAAATGTATAACGAGACCAAAAAAATCATGCACGCCCCCGAACTCGACGTTTCGGCAACCTGCGTGCGTGTGCCCGTTATGCGCGCTCACTCCGAGGCCATTTGGGTTGAGACAGAGCGCCCGCTCGAACTCGACGAGGTGCGCGGAGCCTTTGCCGGCGCCGAAGGTCTCGTCGTGATGGATAATCCCGCCGGAAAGGTCTATCCGATGCCGCTCTTCACCGCCGGCAAAGACCCCGTCTACGTTGGCCGCTTGCGCAAGGACCTCGCCAACCCCAACGGTCTGAGCTTCTGGGTTGTCGGCGATCAGATCAAGAAGGGTGCGGCACTCAATGCCGTGCAGATTGCACAATATATCATTGAACACGGAAAGTAAACTCACTCAGCAACAACTGTTGCGGCAGCGCCTGTTGCCGCAGCAGTTGCGTTTGGTGTCGTTGGTCGAAAAAACCGATGATGAGGTTGTCGACGAGATTGCCCGCGAGCTCGACGAAAACCCTGCCCTCGAGCGCGTCGACCCGCTGCCCGCCGCCCACTCCCCACTGCCCACTGCCCACTCTCCACTGTCTTCCTCCCCCTCAACAAACCCCGCAGACTTCGCCGCCGAGCCCGAACCGACCCTTACCGACTTTCTACTCGACCAACTCGGCGACATCGACTCCGTGCAGCGCCGAATCGTGGCCTACATGACGGGTGCCCTCGACTCCAACGGCTACCTGACGCGCACCCTCCCCCAACTCATCACCGATATCAGTCTCAGCCCCCTGCAGGCCTCCGAGGCCGAAATCCGCGAGGCTTACGCAACGTTGCGCTCTCTCGATCCTGCCGGCGTCGGTGCCCAGGACCTGCGCGACTGTTTGCAACTCCAGCTACAGCGGCTCGATGCGTCGCGACGCGATGTCGGCGACGCCCTCGAAATCGTGCGCTACTTCTTCGATATTTACTCCACGCGCAATCTCCGGCGCCTTTCCGACGTCAGCGAAATCCCGCCCGCGCGGGTGGCCGGGGCCGACGCCCTCATAACCTCGCTCAACCCCAAACCCGGCGCCCCGTTCGCCGCCGACCCTACGCGCGAAATGGCCGCCGGAGCCGTCTCGCCCGACTTCATAGTCGAAACCGACGGCCGGCGCCTGAGCGTCAGCATGCCCAACTCCCTGCCGGAGCTGAGAATTGAAGAGAGCTTCCTTGCCGACCGCGGACCTGACGCCGCCGCAGAGTTCATCCGCGATAGCCGAACGCGTGCCCTCAGCTTCATCGACGTGCTCCGCCGCCGTCAGCAGACGCTGATGGCTATCGCAAAAGCCATTGTCAACATCCAGGCTCCCTTTTTCCTCAACTTCGACGACGAAAGCAAAATCCGCCCCATGGTGCTCCGCCAGATTTCCGACGCCACGGGTATGGATCTCACCCTCATATCGCGCGCCATATCAGGTAAATGGCTCGCGACGCCCCATGGCGTCTACTCGCTGAAATCATTCTTCAACCATCGCTCCGGCGCCGACGATACCGAAACCTCGGCCCATGAAATCGGCGCCGCACTCCGCGAAATCGTCGAGGCTGAAGACCCCGCCGCGCCGCTCAACGATGACGCCCTGACAGAGGCGCTGAAAGCCCGCGGCTACAACGTTGCGCGCCGAACCGTCACCAAGTACCGTACGCGCCTCAACATCCCGTCGGCGCGCCTGCGCCACTGATGCCGCTCCCTCCGGGCGTTTTTAACCATTGTTAAGACGCGAAAGTTAAAACTGCCCGTTTCGTCTCTATTTTTAATAATTATTTGTTATCTTTGACGTGTCCTAATGGGCTCTGTTGTGACTGTAAAACAATATCTATAACCAAAATACTTTATAGGAAACCTATGAGATTCAAGCTTTTAATGCTCATGGTTCTCGTCAGTGTGATTCCATCGCTGGCCCAAACGGCCTCTGTGAGCGGCACGCTTGTCGACGAATACACCGGAGCACCCCTCTCGGGAGCAACAGTGATGTTGCGTGAGCAAGGCCTCCGGGCCGTTACCGGACCCTCCGGTCAGTTTACAATTTACAAGGCAAACCCCGGAGCTGACTTCCTCCTGGCAATGGCTTTCGGCTATAACGACAGCGAAACCCCCGTCACCCTGGTCAACGGAAAGAACGTAGACCTCGGCTTCGTCAAACTCTCCAACTCCGACAACCTCTCGGACTTCTACGAGGAGCAGCAAGACATTCTCTTCGACGAGCAGGCTCTTGACGACGAGGAGTCGACCGCCCAGACAATCAACGCTCTGACCGGCGCAAGCGACAACATCTATTACAACGCCTCGAACTATAACTTCTCGAACATGTATTTCCGTTTCCGTGGATATGATTCGCAATATCAGACCACCTACATCAACGGAATGAACATGAACGACCCCATTCGCGGACGTTTCAACTACTCGAGCCTCGGCGGCATGACCTCGCGCGCATTCCGCAACCGAACCACGTCCATCGGCCTCGGTGCCGCCGACTACGGTTTCGGCAACGTCGGCGGTTCGAGCAACATTTCGACCATCACCTCCGACTATGCAACCGGCTTCAACGGCTCCATTGCCTACACCAACGCCAACTACATGCTCCGCGCAATGGCGACCTACGCAACGGGTATAAACTCCCACGGCTGGGGCCTCACCGTCAGCGCTATCGGTCGCTGGGCCGAAGAGGGCGTGATCGAAGGAACGTTCTATAACTCCGCAGGCCTCTTCATCAGCGCCGAAAAGGTTTTCAACGAAAACCACTCGCTGACACTCACCGCCTACGGTGCCCCGACCCAGCGCGCAACCGCCTCGGCAACCTATCAGGAGGCATATGACCTGGCCGACAACAACCTCTACAACCCCAACTGGGGCTACTACGACGGCAAAAAGCGCTCCGCGCGCATCGTTGAGAGCTTCGACCCCACGGCTATGCTCAACTGGGTCTACGACAACCACCGCGGCACCCGCGTCAATACCGGCGCAATGTTCCGCTCGGTCTACTACTCCAGCTCCGCACTGAATTGGTTCAACACCTCCGACCCGCGCCCCGACTATTATCGCAACCTTCCCTCGAACTTCTATAACGACAACGGCCAACCCACCGAGCAGAGCGAATACATCGCCGAGCTCTGGCGCACTGACGAGAGCGTCCGCCAAATCAACTGGGACCGCATTGTCCACGCCAACCAGCTCAACACTCTCGCCGACAAAACCCTGCCCTACGACCAGCAGACCGGCTCGAGCTACATTCTCGAAAACCGCATCAGCCACTCCCTGCAGGCCCAGCTTTCGGCCAACGTAAACCATCGCCTCAACTCCTTCATGACCCTTCAGGGCGGTGCAAACGTGAGCTACACCGCAGCAAACTACTACAAGAAGGTGCGCGACCTGCTCGGCGGCGAATTCTGGATCGACATCGACCCGTTCTCGAACCGCGACATGACAATCGTGCCCGACAACATGCAGAACGACCTCGACAATCCCAACCGCCGCGTCTACAAAGGCGACAAGTTCGGCTACGATTATACAATCCACGCCACCAATGCCGGCCTCTGGGCCCAGAACCAGATCAACCTCCCGCAGTGGGATATCAACTACGGCCTGCAGCTCGGCTACACTCAGTTCCACCGCACCGGCCACATGCGCAACGGTCGCGCTCCACAGAACTCACTCGGCGCCGGCAAGAACCACGACTTCTTCGAGGGCGCGTTCAAAGCCGGGGCAACCTGGAAAATCGACGGCCACAACTACATGATGGCCCACGCCGAATATGGCAGCCACGCCCCCCTGATCGAGAGCGTCTATATCTCGCCCCGCATCAAGGACGATATCATCGACAACCCCGAAACCGAAAAAATCCTTGCCGTCGACCTATCATACGGTTGGAACTACCGCAAGTTCCGCGGCTCGATAACGGTCTATGCAACCGAATTCTATGACGCAACCGAGCGCACCTCGTTCTATGACGACAACCAGTCGGCATACACCAACTACGTGCTCAGCGGCGTGCGTCGCGAGAACATGGGCGTTGAACTCGGCCTCGCCTACAAGATTATCCCCTCTCTGACCGCGACGTTTGCCGGAACCGTGGCTTCCTATCGCTACAAGAACAACCCCATGGGTACCCGCTCGTTCGAAAACGGTCTCTATGAAGACCAGACCCAACGCGTATATCTCAAGAACTACCGCGTCGGCGGAACTCCCCAGCAGGCCTACTCGATCGGCCTCGACTGGGCCGCTCCAAAGCAGTGGTTCCTCGGAGTGACCGCAAACTGGATGCGCGACAGCTACGTCAAGCTTGCCCCCGTCTACCACGAGGAGCAGCCCACCCTTTGGGCCGCATATCCCTCGCTCGACGAAGCCCTCGAGAAGCAGGCCGAAATCTCGCGTCAGCAAAAGATGAACAATGCTTTCGTGCTCAACTTCTCGATCGGCAAGCTCATCTACATCAACCGAAAGGTCTCGCTCAACATCAACCTCAACGTCGACAACATCACCAACAACCGCAACATCATGCAGAACGCCTACCAGCAGGGCCGAATCGACCGCACCGACTGGAACATGAACAAGTATCCCAACAAGTATACTTATGCTCAGGGCACGAAGGTGTTCCTCAACGTTGGCGTGCGTTTCTAATAACCACAATAAAAAACAGACAGACATGAAACTGACTAAATATCTGCTCCCGGTAGCGTTCGCCGCAATGATGACCACCGCGTGCGACACCTGCGACATGGACCCCGTGTTGCCCCCCGTTCAGGCGCCCACTGCCCCGGCTGTTGACGTCGAGGCCAACATGACCATTCTGGAGCTCAAGCAACAAAATTGGAGCACCAACTCGTACTCGCTTACTCAAATAGGCCTGAACGCCGACGGTGACTCAATCATTTTGCACGGTCGCGTGGTTTCGAGCGACGTGACCGGCAATCTCTACAAGCAAGTGGTGATCCGCGACGAAACCGCTGCAATCACCTTCATGCTCGGAATTAACGACGTATATAAGGTCTACCCCTATGGCGCCGACATGTTCGTCAACGTTACGGGCCTGTATATCGGCATGTATAACAACTTCATGCAGATTGGCAGCAAAGACGAAACCCACGATTATCCCTATCAGATTACAGAAGAAGACGCCGATAGCATCTTCTTTGCCAACGGTTGGCCTGACGCCGCCGAGGCTCAGCCCATCGAGGTTGACCTCGACTTCCTCCGCACCTCCAAGAGCGACGCAACCTCCCGTCAGGAGTGGCAGAGCCAGCTCGTAACCGTCTCCGACGTCGAATTTGAATCGCCCGGCCAGGAATTCTCTCCCACCTACAGCTCAACCGTCAGCCAATACATCCGCGATAACAAAGGCAACCGCCTCATACTCCGATTCAGCGGCCGCTCTTCATTCGCACATCGCATCATCCCCACCGGCACAGGCTCCATCACCGGCATCCTCACCTTCTACAACAACGACTGGCAGCTCATTCCCTGCACTCTTGAAGACATCAAAGGCTTCGACGATATGAGCGACTACGTTAAGCCCGAACCCGTCGGCGACGGTTCTAAGGAAAACCCCTACAACGTGGCCTCCGCAATGCTCAACCAAAACGGAACAGGCTGGGTCAAAGGCTACATCGTAGGCTCAATGGACACCTCCTCCGGCGAATACATCTTCGAGACCTCCGCCCCATTCCATATGAACGCTAACGTCTATATCGCCGACAGTCCTGACGAAACGGTTACGTCAAACATGCTCCCCGTACAATTAAGCGCCGTACGCGACGCCGTCAATCTCGTAAATCACCCCGAGAACCTCTATCAGGAAGTGATGCTCAAAGGCACCCTTACCGCCTACTTCAACCAGCCCGGACTCAAGGAGTGCACCGCCGCGATTATCGGTGGAAAAGAAGTCGGCGATGCCGGCGACGCCGGCGAAACCGACGAGCCCGCAGTCAATATCACCTGCACCCGTGTAAGCTCCATCGCCGACGGCAGCTACGTCATTTGGTTCGACGATAACAAAGTTGCCGTACCTTACGCCGCCAACTATAGCTACGGCTGGCTCCAAGTTACAAACTGCACCCCCGCCGCCAACGGCACGCTTACGACCTCAAACGCCAACCTTTTCACCTTCAAACAAGAGGCCAAAGGCTGGACAATCATGGACAGCAACAAAAACTACCTCTACCAAGACGCTAAATACGAATCTTTCCAGCTCTCAACCTCGCCCGACATGTCAAGTGACTACACCTACTGGACCGTGACCCCCGCTGCCGACGGATCATTCTCAATCGTCAACTGCGCTACCAATAGAACAATCCTCTATAGCGCACAATATGGCTCAGCAGGAGCCTACACCGACCTTTCGCGAGGAACCGCACCCTATCTCTATCAACCCGCCAAATAATTGACCAAGATGAAAATCAACATATTCAAATCGCTCGTTGCCGCCGTTGCCGTGACCTTCGGCGCGGCCGGCGTGACGGGGTGCCAGGCCCACTTCGACGACTGGGATCTCAGCTCACCCGTGGCCGACATTGAAGCCAACACGACCATTCTCGACTTCAAGAAGGAATTCTGGAATGAAAACTCAACTAACTACTGTGTCGAAATTCCCGCGCGCGAAGATGGCTCGCACTATATTGTCAAAGGCCGCGTAATCTCGTCCGACCGCGAGAGCAATGTCTTCAAGTGTCTCTACATCCAGGATGAAACCGCCGCCCTCCCCATTTCGATCAACCAATATAGCCTATACGTCAACAACCGCCCCGGCCAGGAACTCGTCATCGACCTCACCGGCCTCTACTGCGGACGTTACGCCGGCATGTTCCAGATCGGCGCCATTGACTACGATGAGAAGACAGGCGACACGCAGACGACCTTCCTCGACCCCGAGATTTTTATGCTCCACCGCCAACTCAACGGCAATCCCGACCCCGCGAAAATCGATACGTTCACAATTGAGGATCTTTCCGTGATGACCAACGACCTGCTCAAATGGCAGGGTCAGCTCGTGCAGTTCAACAACGTGACTTTCACCAATGGCAATAACCCCGACAATAACCTGCTCTGCAACAAGTATCAATCCTCGGGCTATAACCAGGAAATCACCGGCACGTTCGGTTCGCTCAATATCCGCACCTCAGGTTACTCCACCTTCTGGAACGAGAAGATTCCGGCAGAGGCATGCGACGTTGCCGGCATTGCCGGCTACTACTCCGGCTCCTCGCCCTGGCAGCTCATCCTCAATGACTTCCAGGGAATCATGAACATCGGCAATCCCACTGACGAAGGCTCTCAAAACCAGCCCTACACCGTTGAGCGCGCAATTGAACTCTCGGCCGCCGACAACACAACCGGATGGGTCAAGGGTTACATCGTCGGCACCATCCAGCCCGAAATCACGACCATCTCATCCAGCGCAGACATCCAATGGATCGGGACCGAGCCTTTCATCGTCGACAACTACGTGGTCATCGCTCCGTCGCCCGAAACCCGCGACTACAAGAAGTGCATGCTCGTGCCTTTGGCCGCCGGTTCCGCCCTCTATACCTATGGCAACCTCGTAGACCATCCCGAGCTTGCAGGACGCACCCTCAACATCCGCGGACGCTTTTCCTCCACTATGGGCATGGCCTCAGTTGCCGGCAACGACGGCTCCGCGCCCACTTTCCGGATTCAGGGCGTCGACGTGCCCGGCAGTGATGAACCCGAACAACCTGAACCCGACGGCGACGGCTCCGAAGATAATCCCTATAGCGTTACCCAGGTTCTCAAGCTCAACAACCCCGGCACGCTCTCATGGATGGAAGGCTACATCGTTGGCTCCAGCGTTGGTGTCAGCGGCGCATTTGAGCCCGTCAACCTCAACGCCGACGGCAACTCACCCAGCAATATCCTCGTTGCCGCAACTCCTACCGAAACCGACATCAACAAGATGGTTGTTGTTCAGCTCGTCTATGACACCGACGCACGCAAGTCGCTCAATCTCGTCGACAATCCCGGTGTCTACGGCAAGAAAGTCGCTCTTCAGGGCAAGCTCGAAAAATACTTCAACCGCGTAGGCATGAAAGAAACCGGAGCTTTCAAACTCGACGGACAGAGTGACACAGACCCGACTCCTCCCTCGGGCCTCGAAGGCGACGGAACGGAAGAAAACCCCTACACCGCCTCCGACGTCATCACCCTCAACAACCCCGGCACGGACTCATGGGTTGTGGGCTACATCGTCGGCACCGCCGACGGCGTCAGCGGCGCGTTTGAACCAGTAAACTTCACTGCCAACGGCTCCAACTCCAAGACAAACCTCCTCATTGCCGCCACGCTCGACGAACGCGACCTGACCAAGATTGTGCCCGTGCAGCTCCCGACCACCGACAATATCCGCGCGAATCTCAACCTCGCCGATAATCCCGGCAACCTCGGCAAAAAAATCAAACTCAAGGGTAAACTCGAAAAGTACTTCAACCGCCCCGGTGTGAGGTCAATCACCACCTACGAGCTCTAATCCGCCATTCTCCATTGCAACACTCACACAAACGAGGGTGTGTCAAAATTCATGGCACGCCCTCTTTGCATAACCTGCTGAAAA
>CAZKOF010000042.1:0-17303 GCA_964554335.1 uncultured Bacteroides sp. | reverse complement strand
ATAATCCTTAAAATCGCTTAACTTTTTAGTCAAGCTTTTTCAGGACAAGACAGTAGAAATTACGTACCTTTGTGCTAAGGTTAATTGATTGTACATAAGCAATGCAAAGTTAATTAATCTTTGGGAGACTTCGGTCTCCTTTTTTATTGCATCGCCATTTTTGTCAGCATCTCCGCTCTTGGGGGCGGTTTAGGCCGCTCCCGCCGCTCAGGCACCCCCTCGCCAGAAGGAGAGTGGAGAATGTGTAAATTCAAACGTCAGCTGTTGCACTTCGTTTTTGAATCTACATAAAATTGTCGGAGTGACAGGATTCGAACCTGCGACCACCTGGTCCCAAACCAGGCGCGCTACCGGGCTGCGCTACACTCCGAAATGCCCCGCAAAGTTACGCAGTTTTTCTCTAATATGCAAATATGTTTGGTCATTTAAAAAATTATCACTAACTTTGCGCTCCGTAATGAACCGGACCAATCAGGAAATTTTACGTAAACAAAACAATAAATCGCGATGAAAAGAACATTTCAACCCTCCAACCGCAAGAGAGTCAACAAGCACGGTTTCCGTGAGCGCATGGCTACCGCCGACGGCCGCAAGGTCCTGGCCCGTCGCCGCGCAAAAGGCCGCAAGAGCCTTACCGTTTCTGACCGCCTCGGCGCAAAGTAACCCGAGGCCAGCCATTATTCCCGGCTCTCTTTAGCGGGCGTTGCTTCTGACGAGAAGCAGCGCCCTGTTTATTTTTTGCGTCGGCATTTGCGGGGATTACAGTAGCGAACTGCGCCCCAAAATGGCGTGGTTCAGAGAGGGCGTTGAAGGTGGTCCATGAGTTCGCCAGCAAAGGAACGTTCGCCGACGGGGCGGAAGCCGAGGGATTCGTAGAGGCGGCGGGCAGAGGAGTTGGACTTGCCGCAGAGGAGGCCGGGACAGAGACCGCAGGCGGCGCCGCGGCGGGCCATTGCCTCGATCAGGGCGCTGCCGATTCCGCGGCCGCGGAATTCGGGCATGACGGCGAGACTGTCGAGGTAGAATTCGCCGGGACCGGTTTCGTCGCCCATGTTGCCGCGCATGTCGCGTCCGATGCGTGAGGCGGCCTCGTCGAAGAAGGCGAGGCGCAGGGTATGGAGCCGCGAGCCGTCGTAGCCCACGATGAAGCACATGGGGCGGTTTTCGGAGTCGATGGCTTTGAGAGTGTTGAGATAGGAGTATTGCGAGTCGGTGCGGGCGGCGAGGGCGGCGAAAAGGTCAACGACGTCGGCCACGGCCCTGCTGCCGGCGAGGTTCTTCGGGAATTCAGGGCCAAGAGCGGCAACCACGGCGCGGCCAATCTGAGGGGCGTCGGCGGCTTCGGCCCCGACGATGCGAAAGTTATTGTCGGTCATAGAAATCAAGAAGCCGGGGAGGTGTAAACAACGACCTTAAAGCCTTTGGGGTCTTTAAGGTCGTTGGAATATGACGGAGTTGGAGTGGGTGTCTTACTTGTCGAGGTGCTCGTAGCGGAGGGTCTGGGTGCACTGGTCGCAGACCTCGGCGGGGCCGAAGTACTGGATCGGGCCGGGATACATGTAGCAGGTCTCTTTAGCCCAGGTGTCACGCTTGGCGGCGAAGCGCCGGAAGGGGGTGCCGTTGAGGTCAACGAGAGCCTTCTGGATCACGGGCTTCATTTCGCCGTTGCGGCGCTCCATGTTCATCATCATGGTGATGGGTATGCCACCGGCGATCCATTGAACGCTGGGAGCCACGAGGTTGCGCACGGAGCTCATGTAGCCGGTAACGCCGGAGTTGATGAGCATGGCGGCGTTGTAGCCGAGGGCATAGCAATAGTCGGCATCGAAGTTCGAGGGGTCGGCGCAGCGGCCTTCGTAGCCGAAGAAGTGGTATTGGGCGGCGAACTTGCCGGCGAAGTTTCCGCGGGCTTTCATCTCAGCGAGGCGCTTGCCGACCATTTCGCCGAGCAGTTTCTCTGTTTCGATGAGGCTGACCTGCACGTTGCCGTGGGGGTCGCGGTCGAGGCTGAGCTGACGGGCAACGCCTGCGGGGAGGCCTTCGTAGATTGCTGAGTTCGAGGCGGAGAGCTGGCCGATAATCCAGTTGCGCTGAGCTTCGTTGCCTTCGATAGCGGCGAACTCCTCGCCCTTGGTTGCGAGCAGGTCATTGAGCTCGGCGATGAGGCTCTTCATTGCAGGGATGAACTCTATGAGGCCCTCGGGAATGAGCACGGTGCCGAAGTTATTGCCTGCGGCGGCGCGGGCGGCAACGATGTCGGCAATGTAGTTCACGATGTCCTGCAGGGTCTGGTTCTTTGCTTCGACCTCTTCGGAAACGATGCAGACGTTAGGCTGCACCTGAAGGGCACACTCGAGGGCTATGTGGCTTGCCGAACGGCCCATGAGCTTGATGAAGTGCCAGTATTTCTTGGCCGAGTTGCAGTCGCGCTGAATATTGCCGATAACTTCGGAGTAGACTTTGGTTGCGGTGTCGAAGCCGAAGGAGGTTTCGATCATATCGTTCTTGAGGTCGCCGTCGATGGTCTTGGGGCAACCGATAACCTGAACGCCTGCACCGATGGCCTTATAGTATTCGGCGAGGATGGCGGCGTTGGTGTTGGAGTCGTCGCCGCCGATGATTACGAGGGCGGAGATGTTGAGCTGCTTAAGGATTTCGAGACCCTTGTCGAACTGCTCTTTCTTTTCGAGCTTTGTGCGGCCTGAGCCGATAATGTCAAAGCCGCCGGTGTTGCGGTATTCGTCGATAATGCCGGAGGTGAGTTCGACGTAGCTGTGGTCGACGAAGCCGCCGGGGCCCATGAGGAAGCCGTAAAGACGGCTCTCCTTGTTGATTTTCTTGATACCGTCGAAAAGGCCGCAGATTACGTTGTGGCCGCCGGGGGCCTGGCCTCCACTTAGAATAACGCCGACATTGAGGGGTTTGCCAACGGTGGGGTTAGTCTTTTCAAAGGTCAGTTCGGGAAGACCGTAGGTATTGGGGAAGAGGGCTTTGATTTCCTCCTGGTTTGCTACGGACTCTGTAGGTTTGCCCTTTTTTGCAACCACTGCGCCGGTCAGCGTCAGCGGAAGTTTGGGCTGATACGTTGCGCGGGCTTGCTGTAATGCGCTCTTTTTCATATTGTAAGTTGAAAATGTGATAATTAGTTATTACGGTTGCAAAGTTACGAAAAAATCCCCAAATGCTAAAACTGAGGTTTGGAATTTTTTTTGTAACTTTGCGAGTTATTCGTGGTGATGTAACACTTTTTTAGGACACGTAGAATATGACAGATAGCAAACCTCTGACCCCGAGCCCCGACCCCGTTGAGGAAGACCGCATGATTGAGGCGGCGTTCAACGACGTTCTTCAAGGTTACCTCAATTCCAACCATCGCAAGAAGGTTGAAATCATCGAGCGCGCTTTCCGCTTCGCGAAGTCGGCCCACGCCGGCGTCAGGCGGCGCAGCGGCGAGCCGTATATTCTCCACCCGATTGCAGTTGCCCGCATAGCCTCGCAGGAAATCGGTCTGGGCTCCACGAGCATCTGCGCAGCCTTGCTCCACGACGTTGTTGAAGACACCGACTATACGGTCGAGGATATCCGTTCGAGCTTCGGCGACAAAATCGCCCGCCTCGTCGAAGGTCTCACAAAGATTTCGGGCGGCATTTTCGGCGAACACGCCTCGGCTCAGGCCGAGAACTTCCGCAAGCTGCTGCTGACGATGAACGAGGACATCAGAGTTGTGCTCATAAAAATGGCCGACCGCCTGCACAACATGCGCACCCTGGGGTCCATGGCGCCGAACAAGCAATATAAAATCGCCGGCGAGACGCTCTATATATACGCGCCCCTCGCCCATCGTCTGGGGCTCTTTGCCATCAAGACTGAACTCGAAGACCTCAGTTTCAAATATGAGCACCCGCAGGCATATCAGGACATTGCCGACAAAATCGAGGCCACGGAGCGGGCCCGCCGGCTGGTCTATGACGACTTTGCCGCCCCGATCAACGAGCGCCTGCACGAGCTCGGAATCGAATTTCAGGCCAAGTACCGGCTCAAGAGCGTCTATAGCATATGGCGCAAAATGGAGACAAAGAGAATTCCCTTCGAGGAGGTTTACGACCTTTACGCCATGCGCATCATTTTCAAAAGCCCCGACATCGCCTCGGAAAAGGAACTCAGCTGGCGAATTTACTCGGCAATCACCGACATATATAAACTTCACCCCGACCGCACGCGCGACTGGATTGCGGTTCCGAAAGCCAATGGCTATCAGGCTCTGCACCTGACCGTCATGGGCTCCGACGGTAATTGGGTGGAAATTCAGATTCGCTCAGAAAGGATGGACGACATCGCCGAACGCGGCTTTGCCGCCCACTGGAAATATAAAGACGGCGAAGGCGACGAGGAAACGGAGCTGAACCAATGGCTCGAAACCATCAAAGACATTCTCGAAAGCCCGGAACCGAACGCCCTGGACTTTCTCGACACGTTGAAACTCAACCTCTTTGCCAACGAGATAGTCGTGTTCACCCCCAAAGGAGAGCCGATTACCCTGCCGGCGCGGGCAACCGTGCTCGACCTCGCATTCACGCTCCATACCCAACTTGGAGTCAAGTGCATCGCCGGTAAGGTGAACCATAAGCTCGTGCCGTTGTCGACGCGTCTGGAGAGCGGCGACCAGGTCGAGGTCATCACCTCGCAGACACAACAACCACGCCAGGAATGGTTCAACTTCCTGGCCACGGCAAAGGCACGCACCCGCCTGCGCCAGGCCATGCGCAAAGACCGCCAACCGCTGATTGAACAGGGGCGCGCAATCTTCGACGAGGTATGCAGAAAAGAGGGTATCGAGGCCACTAACGAGCTTTTTACCAAGATGATGGGTTATTATCGCGCTACCTCACGCGAGGAAATCTTCATCGGCATTGCCCGCGGCGATATAAACCCGGCCGACACCTTTGAGGCCCTGCGCAAGTCGAAGAGTTCAATCATGACATCGACGACATCGTTGTTTAAAATGATTCTCAACCCCTTCTCGGGCACATCGAAAAAGAAACCGATAGACCAGTGGAAAGCCGACGAAGACGAAGTCCCGATCAACGTCAAGGAAACATACATTCTACACACCGACGAGAAGAGCCAGAACTACCGCCTCGCCGACTGCTGCGGTCCGATTCCCGGCGACGATGTCATGGGATTCATTGAAGACGACGGCAGCGTAACGGTCCACTTGCTGACCTGCCCGCGCGCGGCGTTGCTGAAAGCGGCCTATGGTCACCGCATCCTATTGACCAAATGGGAACAGGTTGCCGAAACGCGCTTCAAAGCAGAGGTGCAGCTCGAAGGCATTGACCACCACGGAATCCTGCAAGAAATCTCAGCCGCCGTCAGCGGCGCCGCAAACATCGACTTGCGCCAGTTCTCGATCGAAGCCACCAACGAGGTCTTCTCCGGTCGCCTGACAGTCAAGGTCACCTCGGCTGACGCGGTTGACGACCTCTGCATCAGACTGAAGAAAATCAATGGCGTGACAACAGCAGCCCGCATATGAAGAGCAGATATACCACCCAGATACTCACGCTGCTGATCGGCACGTTTATCGTTGTATGGCTCCTGCCGCGACGCTCCACGTCGACCTACATCTATCAGGTCAACCGCCCCTGGAACTACCAACTGCTTACGGCGCCGTTCGACATCCCGATCCGCCCCGACTCGCTGAGCGCCGAGGCTGCGATAGACTCCATCAACCGCACGTTCGTGCCGGTCTATAAGCGGTTGACCTCGGTCGACGACGCCGTGCGCACCCGCCTGGTCCGCGAGCTCGGCGAGGTCAGCAACGTCAGCGCGGCGACGCGCTCCCGGCTGATGCAGCGCGTCCGCGAGCTCTATGACCGCGGCATAGTCGACGAAGAGGTCTACAACGATATTTCGTGCGGCCGGCTCCCGGCAGTGCGCGTCGCCAACGGCAACGTGCTGACCAAGAAGTCAACCGCCAACCTGCGGTCGCCGCGCCGTGCCTATGAATGGCTAAAGGAGCAGATGCCCGGCGACGAAGCGCACTATGCCATCGAACAGTCGAAAATCGCAACGATGCTGACGCCCAACGTTGTTCTCGACACCGTTGTCAGCGAACGCATACGCTCGGACATGCACCAGAAAGCCACGGCCCCCATCGGCGTCATTCAGCAGGGCGAACGCATCATTGATCGCGGAGAGGTCGTCACGCTTCAGCTCTACACGACGCTGAAGACCTACGAGCAGCTGCTTGCCGAACGTGGCAACGGCGCAGGAGGGAACGGGGTTAACGTATGGATCGCGAAATCAATCTACGTCGGGTTGCTCTTTTCCCTGATAGGCGCGTTTCTCTACTTTTTCCGCCGCCGGCTCTTTATGCAGCCGAAAGTGGTTGCCTACCTCGTCGGCCTGGTAGTGGCGTTCAGCATCTTTTCGTTCATCATGTCGGGCAGCTTCGACATGGGACTGTATATCGTGCCATTCTCGATGATCGCCATCATGGTCATCGTCTTCTTCGACGGGCGCACGGCGATGTTCACAACCCTGACCACCACGCTGATTTGCGCACCTATCGCCCACTTCCCGCTGGAATTCTTTGCCATGCAGTTCGTCGGCGCCTCGATAGCCATCAACACCCTGAAAGAGATGAGCCGGCGCTCGCAGCTACTGCGCACGGCCGCGCTCGTGTTTCTCGGCTATTCGCTGACCTACGTGTCAATCAACGTGATGCTTACCGGCGACCTCACATCGCTGACCCCGCGGATGTTCGGATTTTTGGCAATCAACGTTGTCTTCGTGTCGTTCGCCTACGTGCTGGTCTTCATTTTCGAGCGGATGCTCGGCTTCACCTCGACGGTAGGGCTCGTTGAACTCAGCGACATCAACCATCCGATTCTGCGCGAGCTCTCGCGCGAGTGTCCGGGCACGTTCCAGCACGCCATGGAGGTCAGCAACCTCGCCGCCGAAGCCGCCGTCAAGGTCGGCGCCAACGTGCAGCTCATCCGCGCCGGCGCACTTTATCACGACATCGGCAAGATTGAGAATCCCGCCTTCTTCACCGAAAACCAACATGGCGTCAACCCCCACGATGCCCTCGACCCCCTGCAGAGCGCCCGCATCATAACGGCCCACGTCAGCGACGGCCTGCGCCGCGCAGACCGCGCCAAGCTCCCCGCGGCAATCCGCAGCTTTATCGCCGAACACCACGGCACGGGGCTGGCACGCTACTTCTACGTCACCTACTGCAACCAACACCCCGGCGAGGAGGTCGACACCAAACCTTTCCGCTACCCCGGTCCGAACCCGACCACGGTCGAGAGCTCTATCGTCATGATGGCCGACGCCGTCGAGGCCGCCTCGCGCTCGCTGAAGAACTACTCGCCCGAGGCAATCACGGAACTTGTCAACCGCATCATCGACACCCAGGTTGCCGAGGGACTCCACAATGACTCCCCACTGGCTTTCCGCGACATCAACACCATAAAAGAGACGTTCATTCGCCGCCTGCTGACAATCTACCATTCGCGCATCGCATACCCCGAAAAGAAATGATCCCGGCAACACTAACCAAAGACCTGATAGACAACACATCGGCCATGCGCCTGATTCTGCGCGTCGCGCCGGAGCGCATGGACGCGCTGATTCTCGGTCCCGAAGGGCCGGAACAGACCGTCCTGACCCACAGTGTCGTCCCGGCCAACGACTCGGCCAAGGCCCTGGAAGATGCAATCTACGACAACCCCCTGCTGCTCGGCGACTTCGACTCGACCGACATCATCCTGACCTCGCGTGAGTTCTTCTCCATGCCGCCCGACGCCGCAGAGCTGCGCGAAACGATGGCCGAGCTCATGCTCCCCGACTATGACGCCGAACGCACCCTGCTCGACGACTCGGCCCGCGGCGCCGGACTCTGCTATGCCGTCGAGGCCGACAAACTTAACTTTTTGCGCCGCACCTTTGCCTGCGCACGCTTTCGCCATAGCCTGGCTATCGACGCTGAGGCACTCGAGGCTCCCGGCCTCTATGCCCTCTGCGATGACGACGCCTCGATGAACCTCGTGCGCATCGACGGCGAAGGAGCCATGACCTACTTAAACCGCCCGCAGACCTACTCACTGGCCGACTGCGCATATTACATATTGGCCACGGTGCAATCCGGCGACGAAATATTCCTCTCTGCCCCGGCCGACATCAACGAACAGATATGCTCGCTCATCGACCGTGTCAATCCCTCGGCCCGGGTCCTTCCCCTGACCCTCGACGAACCAGGCGTAAAACTGCGCGACCGCGCCCCCGGCGCACCGCTCGACATGATATTCCTTACCCGACAATGAGAATCATAAGAGGAAAATACGGCCGCCGACGCTTCGACGTGCCGACCGACATCTCAGCGCGCCCGACAACCGACTTCGCGCGCGAGAATATATTCAATGTGCTTGAAAACATGATAGACTTCGACGGCATCCGTGCGATAGACCTCTTTGCGGGCACCGGCGCGATTTCGCTCGAAATCGTCAGCCGCGGAGCCGCCGAGGTAACCGCCGTCGAGAAAGCGTCGACCCAGTTCCGCTTCATCGACAAAGTCCGCCAGCAGCTCAACTGCCGGGAACTCAGGGTCGTGCGTGGCGACGCGTTGAAGTTTATCGAGAGCGTCGCCGCCCCGGTCGACCTCATCTTTGCCGACCCGCCCTACGACATGGAGAACTTCGACGACGTCGTGCCGGCAATACTGAACTCCCGAGCCTGCGGGGAGGAAACGCTGGTAGTTGTCGAGCACAACAAGACGCGCGACTACTCCGCCCTGCCCTCGTTCATTGAGCGCCGCGTCTACGGCAGCGTCAACTTTTCAATTTTATGCAAGACCCACTCAGACTCCTCCCCAGCTGAACAATGAAGGAATATAGCCCCGAATATCTTGAAAGAATCCGCGAAATAATCTCCTCGGGCAACATCGAGGCGGCACGGCATGAACTCGCCGCGCTCCACCCCGCCGACATTGCCGAACTCTATCAGGACCTGGACCTCCACGAGTCCGAGTTTCTCTATAAGCTGCTTGACGAGGAGACTGCCGCCGACGTGCTCCTCGAGCTCGACGAAGACGAACGCCACAAACTTCTGGAGGCGCTGCCAAACGACGTCATCGCAAAGCAGGTCGACCACATGGACACCGACGATGCCGCCGACCTTCTGCAGGAACTCGACAAGGAAGATCAGGAGGAAGTGCTTGCCCAACTCGATGACGTCGAGCAGGCCGGCGACATCATCGACCTGATGAAGTATCCCGAAAACACCGCCGGATCGCTGATGGGCACGGAGATGATCGTGGTCAACGAAAACTGGTCGATGCCCGAGTGCATAAAAGAGATGCGTCTACAGGCCGAGGAACTCGACGAAATATATTACGTCTACGTTGTTGACAACGACGAGCGCCTGCGCGGGGTGCTTCCGCTGAAAAAGATGCTGACCCACCCCTCGGTCAGCAAAATCAAGCACGTCATGGAGGCTGACCCCGCGTCGGTCAAGACCGACACGGAGCTCGACGAAGTCGCACAAGACTTTGAGAAATATGACCTCGTGGCCATGCCCGTTGTCGACGCCGCCGGGCGCCTGGTCGGACAGATTACCTTCGACGACGTGATGGACACCGTGCGTGAGAGCGCCGAGCGCGACTATCAGCTCGCCAGCGGTCTTAGCGGCGACGTCGAAACCGATGACTCCTGGTTTGCTCAGACAAAGGCGCGCCTTCCCTGGCTGCTCATCGGCATTGCCGGCGGCATCGGCAACTCACTCATTCTCGGCAACTTCGAAGCCGGCTTCGCCACCAACCCCGCCATGGCGTTGTTCATTCCCCTCATCGGCGGCACAGGCGGCAACGTCGGCATCCAATCGTCGGCAATCGTGGTCCAGGGCCTGGCCAACGGCTCGCTCGACATCAAACACGCCTCGCGCCAGATTTTCAAAGAAGTCGGCGTCGGAATGCTCAACGCAACCATCATCGCCCTGATGGTGTTCATCTACAACTGCTTCCGCCTGGGCGCCACACAGGTCACCACCATCGCCGTTGCCCTCAGCCTCTTTGCCGTAGTGATATTCGCCAGCATCTTCGGCACGTTCGTGCCCCTGACCCTCGAGCGCTTCAAGATAGACCCCGCCCTGGCAACCGGCCCCTTCATCTCAATCACCAATGACATCATCGGCATGGTCATCTACATGAGCATCAGTTCTGCCCTCCTCTCCGCTTTCGGCCTGACTATCTGACCACGGACGCCATCCCACAACTGACGCGTGGTTAGCCGGAATGAGAACTGCATCCCAAAGAGGGGAAAAGTGTATTTTTTGAGGGTGGAATTAAACTTTTCGGGGAGCCGGATGTCTATAAAGACGTAAAGCATTTTTCTCAACCTCTAATATTGATTGATAATGAAGAATTATTTCGTAGTACTGGCCGCACTGGCCATCTCCGCCGGATTCGCGGCTAAAGCCGACGACCAATGCACCGGACCTCAAAACTGTCCCAACCAAACCGACTGTCCGCAGAAAGCGTGCCCGCAGCAGCCCTGCGACATGAAAGCTTGCGAAAAAGCGTGTCCGTTTGAGGGTCTCAACTTGACCGATGCCCAAAAGGAACAGCTCAAGGAGCTTCGCGAAAAAGCTGCCAAAGCCCGCAAGCAGGCCATGCAGCAGGCCCAACAGGCCAAATCGCAAGCCAAGCAGGCCAAGTCGCAAGCCAAGTCAGAGGACAAGCGCAACCGTCTGGCAGAAATCAAAAAGATTCTCACTCCGGAACAGTATATTCAGTTCCTCGAGAACCACTTCGTCAACGGCGGGGACAACAAGCGCTTTGACCGCCAGATGCCGAAACACGCCCGCGGCGAGCATAACGCCCGCATGCAGCGCCACGGTACCGACGGCGACCGAATGGATAAGCCCGTTCCCGCCTCGGAAATCCAGCCTGCGGAGAAAGTAGAGAAAGTAAAGAAAGTAAAAGAGTAACCAAACCGGCAAACATACACCCTTATCTATAAGACCGTCTGTTTTACGGTTACTTTGCGCGGACGCCCCGACCCCGGGTGCGTCCGTTTTTTTTATTGTCGGCAATTTTTTCGTTCCGCAGTCGGGTAATCGTATATTTCAAGTCGATGAGCCGCCGGATATCGGTGGGATTCATGAGAAAAATTTGCGATTACACTCAAAAAGTTGTAATTTTGCATTTCAAACGTATTCTGACGTAAAAATGAAGAAATTTGTTAATATTTTGGTGGCGGTGATTGTTGCTGCCGTTTTTGCAGGATGTGAGGGCAAGGAAGATCCCGCGCCTGAAACCGCCGTAGCCTCAATTGTCACGTATATCGAGACCTCCGGTGAGGTTTCGACTTTCACCTATACCGATAATCAGGAAAATCTTATCACTCTAACGGCCGCCTGGAGCGGCAACGAGGAACTCACGCCGGGCCGGCGGGTGCTGATTTATTACCGCGCGGAAACCTATGGTGTCAGCGGGCAGATTACCCTGTTGTCGGTTGTGCCGCTTTCCGGCGGCGCGCCGAAGATTGCCGCCGAAGCCGACATTCCGCGTTCTGTAGAACTCAACGAATGTGCAATTTGGCGATCGGGCAACTTTTTGAACCTCAGCGCCGTTGTTACATTCGGTGGCGATGCGAAAGCAATCAGCCTCTATATCGAGGAGGAAACAGCAGCCCTCCAGGTTCCCACGGCCCGCGTAGTTGTTGAGTCGGATTATACGAATCTTGGAGCCGAGCGCAGTCTATACGCATCGTGGGACCTGACGGAGGTTTTCACGGCCTCGAATTTCGAGGGGCTGAACGTTATTTACATGGACTCATCAAATCAAGAAAAAACAATAAAAATTACAAAGTAACGATGGCAAACCAACCTAACAATCAACAGGAAATCAAGATAGAGCTCTCGCCCGAAGTAGCAAAGGGACATTATTGCAATCTGGCCATGATTGCCCATGGCCCGAACGAGTTCTTTATGGACTTCATCACCGTTGCTCCGAACATGAATCCGGCGCGCGTACAGACCCGCGTTGTGATGACTCCGGAGAACGCCAAGAACCTGCTCAACGCACTGGCGGAGAACGTGCAGCGCTATGAAAAGACCTTCGGCGAAATCAAGCAGCGTGCTCCGAGGCAGCAGTCCCCGATTGGCGGCATTCCCAACCCGTTCATGAACGCGTAAGGCGGGCTTCGCACACCTAATCAACGCGAAAGCGCCAACCAAATAACCAAGAAAATGATACGCGAAAACAATCTGACCGTATATAATTCGCTGGGGCGGCGCAAAGAGCGCTTCAAGCCCCTGAATCCGGAGCATGTCGGAATGTATGTCTGCGGTCCGACCGTCTATGGTGACGGCCACCTCGGCCATGCCCGCCCGGCAATCACGTTCGACGTGTTGTTCCGCTACCTGCGCCACCTGGGCTATAAGGTGCGATACGTCCGAAACATCACCGACGTCGGCCACCTCGAAAACGACGCCGACTCGGGCGAGGACAAAATCGCCAAGAAGGCCCGTCTGGAAGAGCTCGAGCCGATGGAGGTGGTCCAGCACTATCTCAACCGCTACCACAAAGCGATGGAACGCCTGAACGTGTTGCCCCCGAGCATCGAGCCCCACGCCAGCGGCCACGTCATCGAGCAGATTGCCTACGTGCAATCGATTCTCGATGCCGGCTATGCCTATGTCAGCGACGGATCGGTCTACTTCGACGTACCGAAATTCAACCGCGAACACCCCTACGGCAAGCTCTCGGGCCGCAACATCGACGAACTCTTCTCCAACACCCGTGAACTCGACGGACAGAGCGAGAAGCACCATCCCGCCGACTTTGCCCTCTGGAAAAAGGCCGCGCCGGAGCATATAATGCATTGGCCGTCGCCCTGGAGCGAAGGGTTCCCGGGTTGGCATCTGGAGTGCTCGGTCATGGGCGAGAAGTATCTCGGCGAAACGTTCGACATTCATGGCGGCGGCATGGACCTGATGTTCCCCCACCATGAATGTGAGATTGCGCAGAGCGTGGCCCACAACGGACATGATGCAGTGCGCTACTGGATGCACAACAACATGATCACCATCGACGGCAAAAAGATGGGCAAGAGCTACGGCAATTTCATCACCCTCGACGAGTTCTTCGAGGGGTCGCACCCGCTGCTCACACAACCATATTCGCCAATGACGATCCGCTTCTTCATCCTGATGGCGCAATATCGCTCGACGCTCGACTTCGGCAACGAAGCCCTGCAGGCCGCCGAGAAAGCCCATAAGCGCATGATGGAAGGTTACCGCCGCCTGCGCGACCTCAAACCGTCGGCCGACAGCACCCTGACGGGCCTCGACGAGCTGGAGCGCAAGATGTATGAGGCAATGGACGATGACCTGAACACCCCGGTTGTCATCGGTCATCTCTTTGACCTCTGTCGCATGGTGAACCAAGTCAACGACGGCACGGCACGCGCTTCGCATGCCGACCTGGAGAAGATAGACTCGCTCTTCCGCACATTCCTCTTCGACATTCTCGGCATACTTCCCCCCGACGGAGCCGAGGGCGGCGACATCAAACCTTATGAGGAGGCCGTTGACTTGTTGCTTCAAATTCGCTCGGAATCGAAAGCAAAGAAAGACTGGGCAACCAGCGACCTTATCCGCAACCGCCTCGCCGAAATCGGCTTCACCGTCAACGACACCAAAGACGGCGTTGAGTGGAGCCTTAAATAGTGGGCAGTGGGTAGTGGGCAGTGTTAACCCATTAACAGGCGGCGAAAGCCGCCCATAACCTCGGGCCGGAGGCCCGAATATGATGACTGTCGGAGAATTCGCCGAATCGATACTGAAGCAGCTGCCCTACGTCCCGACGGACCAGCAGGTGCAGTGCATGGCGGCGCTGGCGCGCTTTTGTCGCACGTCAGCGCCGTCGGATTCCGTGTTTCTTCTCTGCGGATATGCCGGCACGGGCAAGACCACGCTCGTCAGCGCTCTGGTGCGCGCGCTCCATGCCGCGGGGGTCGCCACAGTACTCCTCGCCCCGACAGGGCGCGCGGCCAAGGTCTTTGCCTCCTACTCTGGATTTCCGGCCTATACCATTCACCGCAAAATCTATCGTCCTCCGAGCCCCGGACGACCTTTCGGGGCCGTCATGGACAATAACCACGCGCACACGGTATTCATCGTTGACGAAGCCTCGATGATCGGATCCACCGCCGACGGAGGCCCGGACCTTTTGAGCGACCTGATCCACTATGTCTACACCGGCCATGCCTGCCGCCTCATTCTTCTGGGCGACACGGCCCAGTTACCCCCCGTAGGCTGCGAGGACTCCCCGGCCCTGCGCGCCGACGCGCTGCGCGACTACGGCCTGAGGGTCACCCGCGTGCAGCTGACCGACACCGTGCGTCAGGCGCGCTCGAGCGGCATTCTCCACAATGCCACGCAAATTCGCCGCGCCATGCGCCTCGACCCCCTGCCTGCCCCGACAATCAACTTCGACTTCGACGACGTCATCTCGCTCAGCGGCATCGAGCTTCAAGACACTCTCAGCGACCTCTATGACACCGACGGCATTGACGAGACCATCATCGTGACCCGCGCAAACTGGCGCGCTACGCAATTCAACCTCGCAATTCGTTCCACGATTCTCGGGCGCGAGGAGGAGCTCACGCGCGACGAACTTTTGCTCGTGGCCAAAAACAACTATCACTGGAGTTCAAAAATTCCCGATCTCGACTTCATTGCCAACGGCGACACGGCCCGCATTGTGCGCCTCTACGGCACGGAACACAAATATGGCTTCAGATTTGCCGACGTGCGCCTGGCCTTCCCCTACCGCAATGTTGAGCTCGACTGCAAAATCATTCTCAACTGCCTCACGTCCGACGCCCCGGCCCTCTCCGCTGAAGACCAGCAGCAACTTTTCCAGGCCGTCTACTCCGACACGGAGCTTTTCAGCGAATACACACCGAACTCAACCCGCCTGAGAGCCATGCGCACGAATCCCTACTATCAGGCCCTTCAAGTGAAATATGCCTACGCCGTGACCTGCCACAAAGCACAGGGCGGTCAGTGGACAAACGTCATTGCCGACCTTTCGGGCGTTCCGGCCGACTCAATGCAGACGCTCGACTTCTACCGCTGGCTCTACACCGCGACCACCCGCGCAACCCTGCGCCTCTTCTACCTCAGCTAACCCCCACTCTACCCAAATAGTTGTGAATGACTTCCGAGCCTGACGAGCCTAATCTCGTCGGAAGCCTCATCAATCCATATCAGCAAAAAATCACCCTCAATATGACACTCCATGCAACCGGCATAATCGCCGATTAACATATGGGGCCGGCAACTTTGCGGCAGTGGCTGCTCGCAGCGAAGTAGCTCCACTATCTCATAGAGTTTTCTCAGCTTCGCAGGCTGATTTGAATATCGCTTCAAATCTTTTTTAAAGTTGCCCGCCGCCTTAATAGTTTTCATTTGAGGCCCAGAGAATTGACAAACGATTCATAATCTGCCATATCGACATCAGTAAGGTTCTGACCACGTCGAGCCTCCATGATTGCTTCATGCGTTTCAGCATTGGGCGTATTGTAGGCAACATCCATAAGAATGGTTTCCACAAAATTATTCAGGCTGCGGTTATCTTTGGCAGCCATCTGTTTGAGTCGGTCAAGCAAATCCGCACGAAAACGGAACATTGCAGACCTGCGGTTAATTACTGCTTCCATAGTGATATCATTTAGACTGCAAATATACATAAATAACATAGCACATCAAAATATCAGCAAAAATTCTGCGTTAAGAATTGTTAAGTGGGTAAAGGATTGGTTTTTTCGAAGTTTATGTGTAACTTTGCGTGGTTTAACTTTGTATGGCCGAAAGTAATTCTACATATACAACAACATAGCATGGAACGGTTTTTTGATTTTATGAATGCGGCAGTCAGCAATTTCACGGCCGTAAAAACCATTGCCGGGGAGCTTGACCGCGCCGGGTTCACCCGCCTGGACGAGCGCGACGACCGCTGGAATCTCGCTGCCGGCTCACGCGGCTACATCATCAAAAACGACTCCGCAATCTTTGCTTTCATCGTCGGCACCGACATCGAAACTCCCGAATACCACATAATAGCCGCCCATAGCGACTCACCGACTTTCCGTCTGAAACCGAATCCCGAAATCGCCGTCGGCGCCTGCTCCGGAAGCGAAGAGCTGATGGTCAAGCTCAACACGGAGGTCTATGGCGGCGCAATCTGGGCCTCATGGTTCGACCGCCCGCTGGGCATGAGCGGCAGGGTCGTACTCTCGGACCTTACGACGCGCATTGTTCGCCTCAACGAGCCGCGCCTGATTATTCCGCGCCTGGCAATCCACTTCAATCGCGAAGTCAACAAAGGGGTCGGACTCTCGGCCCAGAAAGACATGCTCCCGCTCTTAGGTTACGTCAGCCGCGAACTCGGAGGCTGCGGAGCCGTCAAGCGAATGCTTGCCAACGCTCTTGAAGTCATACCGGAAGAAATTCTCGACTTCGACATCACGCTCTTTGACGCCCAGAGCGCCGAAACCGTCGGCGCGGACTCCTCGTGGGTCAACTGCGGACGCCTCGACGACCTCGCAATGGTCTGGTGCGGACTCGAGGCCATGTTGCAAACGGCCGACACCCCGGCGCGCCATACCCGCGTACTCGCCGTTTTCGACAACGAAGAAACCGGCTCTGCGACCCGCCAGGGGGCACATTCGCCCGTGCTCCGCAACATTCTGCGCCGCCTCTCGATTTCCACTTTCGGAGCGGGAGAGGAGCAATTTCTCGCCTCGCTGGCCCGCTCATTCTTCATCTCGGCCGACTGCGCCCACGCCGCCCACCCCAACTACCTCGAAAAAATGGATCCGGTCAACCTTCCGCGTCTCGGCGGCGGCCCGGTAATCAAAGTCAATGCCAACTGCAAGTACATGACCGACGCCCTGTCGGCAGCGCGCTTCAAAAAACTCTGCAGCGAAGCCGGAGTGCCGTTTCAAGAGTTCGTGAACCATAGCGACTCACCCGGCGGCTCTACCTTAGGTAACATCCTGACCTCGACGCTCGACATCGACGGCGTTGACATGGGCATAGCCCTGTGGGCCATGCACTCGGCACGCGAAACCGCATCTCTGCGCGACATTGACCTGACCATCCGCGCCTTTGCCCTTTTCATGGGCCGCCGCTGAGTTTGGCCGGCGGGGAGTTTTTTCGTAACTTTGCAGGATACCTTAGATTTGCAGCGGCAAACCGAAATTGAAATAGAATCGATAAATTTGCAG
>CAZKOF010000041.1:0-17437 GCA_964554335.1 uncultured Bacteroides sp. | reverse complement strand
ATGGCAGAGATCGGCTGGGATATTACGTAACTTCAATGAAAGTTATAGGTTAATGGGCCTCGAGCCAATTCCGGGCAGTGCCGGCACTGACTTCGAGGGCCACCCTACCCTTGTAGGCATTTTTCATCGAGCTGATAACCAGTGACTGAAGCTCTGAGAGTTCACCGGGGATGACATTGAAGACGAGTTCGTCGTGAACCTGTATTATCATGGTGGAGCGCAGACCGCGCTCGCGAATGCGGGCGGCAATGTCGACCATGGCTTTTTTGATTATATCTGCGGCCGAACCCTGGAGCGGGGCATTGATTGCGTTGCGTTCGGCGTAGCCGCGCACGACGGCGTTGCGCGAGGTGATGTCTGGCAACATTCGACGCCGGCCCATGACGGTGGTGACGTAGCCTCTGTCGCGAGCTTGTTCAACGGTGTCTGTCATGTATTGCTTCACAGCGGGATAGCTTGCGAAATATCCGTCGATGAGCTGCTTGGCTTCGGAACGAGGAATTTTCAGGCGTTCCGAGAGTCCGAATGCCGAGATGCCGTAGATTATGCCGAAGTTTGCGGTTTTGGCATTGCGGCGCTGCGTGTCGGTAACGTCGTCGAGTGCCTCGTGATAGATTTTCGCGGCCGTGGCGCGGTGAATGTCGTGACCATGCGCGAAAGCGTCGATCATTGCGGGGTCGCCTGAAATATCTGCCATCAGCCGCAGTTCAATCTGCGAATAGTCGGCAGAGAGGAGCAGACAACCGGGGTCGGCAATGAACGCGCGGCGAATTTCGCGGCCTTCGTCGGTTCGGATTGGTATATTCTGCAGGTTGGGGTTCTGCGACGACAACCGTCCGGTCGCCGTGCCGGTCTGGTTAAAGGTTGTGTGAATTTTTCCGGTAAGGGGGTTCACGAGTGCGGGAAGTGCGTTGATATACGTTGCCAGGAGCTTGCGCAGAGCGCGGATTTCGAGTATAAGATCAACGAGCGGATGCGCCGTGCGATATTTTTCGAGGGTCTCTTCGGTGGTTGAATATCCGCCGGTCTTGGTGCGCTTGACTTTTGAGTCGAGTTTGAGTTCGGCGAAGAGCACATGACCGACCTGCGAGGGTGAGCTGATATTGAACTGATGGCCAACAATATTGTATGCCTGCCGCTCCATTTCGGCAATGCGGTCGGTCAGCGCCGCGCTACGCGAGGCAAGAATCATCGGGTCAATGCGCACTCCGTTCCATTCCATATCGGCCAACACCGGTGCCAGCTCCTGTTCAAGCCGTTCGAGTTCGGAAGAAATCTCCACCCGCCGGAGCTCGGCCCGCAAGGGGGCATAGAGCTGCAACGACAGGTCGGCGCGCTGACACATGAGGTTATACACCATATCGTCGGGAATAGCGGCATATTTTCTCGCCACCGACGTATTATCGGCATCGAGAGTCACTTTTTGCAACAGTTCCGCGGCCATGTCAGAGAGTGTATGTCGTTTTTCCGGCTGGAGCAGATAGTGGGCCAGGGCTATGTCATAATGGCGCGCACGCCATTCGAGTCCGTGGCGTCGGAGCAGCAACATGTCTCGCTTGAAGTCTGCGGTCACAATTTCAAGCTCCGGACGCATCAGAATGATGCGCAGGCGCTCAATATCTTTTGCAGGAAGATATATCGCCCTACCCTCCTCTACAGACAGTGAGAACCCCATCAGTTCGGCAGTCATCGCCTCCGGGCCGGTGGCATACATTGCCAGTCCGACGCGCGATGCCGTCAAGACCGCGGCGAGCACATCGTCGGCCTCGGCAGTATAGTTGTTGACCGGCTCCGATGCGGGGCATGGTTCAGACTCCTCAACGTCGAAAAGCGAACCCATGCCGTCATCCGACCGGGGAGCGTGCTTCTCAACTCCGATTGCGGGCAATTTTGCAATAAACGAACGGAATTCCAGCTCGGAATATACATTGCGCAGGGCCTCATAATCGGGTTCGCATCGGCGCAGGTCATCGGGTTTGATATCAATCGGCAGGTCGGTACGAATCGTTGCAAGGTCTTTGGAGAGCAAAATCTTTTCGCGGTTCTCCTCGACCTTTGTGCGCATGGCGCCCTTGATTTCGTCTGTGTGGGCAAGCATATTCTCAACCGATTCGAACTGACAGATGAGCTTGACGGCCGTTTTCTCGCCGACACCCGGACATCCCGGAATATTGTCGGACGCATCGCCCTCGAGGGCCAGGAGGTCAATCACCTGCTCGGGGCGGTCGATTCCGTAGCGCTCACAGACCTGCTGCGGACCGCGCACCTCAAATCCATGGCCTTTCAGGGCGGGACGATACATGAAAATATTGTCGCGAACAAGCTGGCCATAATCCTTGTCGGAGGTCATCATGTAGGTCATGAATCCCTCGGCTGCAGCGCGGGTTGCCAGGGTGCCGATAACGTCGTCAGCCTCATAGTCCGGAAGTTCAACCACGGGGATACACATTGCCTTCAGAATTCTCTTAATATAGGGAATCGCCAGGGTAATATCCTCGGGTTGTTTCTCGCGGTTTGCTTTATAATCGGGGAAGATATCGTGGCGGAACGTATGGCCGCCCGGGGGATCGAAACATATGGCAAGATGACTGGGCTCCTCCTTGCGGATGAGGTCGTCGAGAGTGTTGACAAAACCAAAGACAGCCGAGGTGTTCATCCCCGATGAGGTTACCCGGGGATTGCGGAACAGAGCATAGTATGCACGATAAATCAGCGCATAAGCATCGAGCAGGAAGAGTTTGTTATCAGCCATCTTTATTTTACGAGTAGTTTGCAGCCTCGGGCATCGATATATATTCCCGGACGGAGTTTAAGAGAGTTGACGCGACGGCCCGTCAGGTCATACATCTCCTCTGCCTCTACGGGTAAAACCGGAGCCTCGATGATTATTGTATACTGATCGAGCGGGAATTCATTACCGATGCTTTCAGGCAGTTCGCTGCGTAGCATGTAAGCCGAATTGGCCGGCACGTTGCCGGAAGTGTGGATTTTGAAACGCCCATCGGTGTCGAGCAAGTAAAAATCGCCCGGGAATGTCACCTCGGCCGTTGCACCGCGCAGCATATTGCCGGTCGCGTTAGCGGCACCAATAGCATCTGCGGCAATCGTCAGGTTCAGAGTTGCGCCTGCCTGAGCTCCACGGATAACCACAGGTTCAAAGGCCGGAATCATACCGTTAACCGACATAAAGGAGCAACCTTTGGCAGCATCCACGTTGCTGACCTTATACGCCGTCAGACCCTCAGGGAGAAGCAGCGGCAGCGGAGAAACAAACGTGAAGTCGGCGGCCGAAGCGGTCAGCGAGAGCGTCGCATCTGGCTCGGAGATAACTATAGTCGCAGCCTCGTCGTGGAGTGCGAGCTGATTGTCGGCGTGGGCAATATACTTACCGCCGACCGTGAGTGCAAGCTCAGGCATCGAGGAGCCATAAACAAGGGCGTAGCCCATCTCGGTTTCCATATCCGCCAGATTATGCAGCGCCGAGGCGTCGGACTTCAAGGGCAGCGAAGTGTTGAAATGGCGCAACGACACTCCGCTATTGCTATTGGACGTAAGAGTCCACAACGCAGTCATGACATTCGATGGCATTGCGCCGGCCGAAACATTGAGAGTTTCGTCTGCATTGAATGCGTCGGCGGTAATGGTCGGATTCGCAACGGCAAACTTACCGTCTTTTGAGAGCGTGAAAGGATTATTAAACAAACGGCTTTCGGGAAAGGCCACGACTTTAGTCGAGCTGCCCTTTTCGTAAGCGACTCCATTGTCAACACTATAGAATGAATTATCTTGCGCGGCGGCAAATTCGCACACATTGCTGAAACCGCTGAAAACCTCACCGGGCAGAACCGTCTGCTGCTGTTGAGAGAAACTGAGCGTAAAGTCTATACCCGTGGGCAGCGCCGTTGCAAAACGCGAAATCGGCTGCATGGTCGCGCTATTCGAAATCTCCTTTGTCTGCGATTGGCCGTTGGAAGCCACGGTGATGGTGATTTTTTTAGCGGCGGCATCATAAGAAGCCATAATGGAGAATTTGCCGGAAATGGTGACACCGTCAAAGGTCACGGCACCGGCGCTATCCCATTTGACTTGCAACTTTCCGGCCTTTGTCAGATAAAACTGGCTCCAGCCATTTGAGAAATCATCGGCCAGGCAGTTCGTTCCGTTAGCATAAAGGCCGCTGCCCCAGGAGTTGAACGAGGAGCCGTCGGTAGTGCCTGCTATGGTCATAGTCCAACTGTCAGTGCCTGCAATCACAGGGCTGACGTCGGTAATCTTGTTCTCAGTTCCGTCACCGGTGATTGCGACGGTAAAGAAAGGTTTTACGTCGTCGACAAACTGCGCGTCGGGGAGGGTGATTTTTGCGATACCGCTTTTGACTCCGTCAAAGGCACCGGAGGCAATGCTGCCGACCGTGGGGTTCGTAGCTCCCAAATCAAGATGCGAGCCATCGGTCTCCGTAACGCCGGTCACACAGGCCATGCCGTTGCTCATCAATTCCCAATCGAGCGAGTACCCGCCGGCCTGAAGCGGTATTATTGCGAATTCAGCGGTAATCACGGCGTTGTCATACGCTTTGAAATTAACGCTGTTACCATCAACAGCCACCCATTCTTTCGGGAGTTCGCGACCATGACTATCGACCCAGCGGGCAACTCTGACCCCGGGGTTGGGGAAAGCCGTGATAATGACCTCCTCGCCGGGATTATAGACCATTGTTTCATTTTCAGAACGCATCGAACCGAGCGAGGAATTATTTGACCCATAGGTAACGGTGCAGGCATAGTCGGGCGATTCAACAACGTCGAGAAGAATTTCGTAGACCAGGCGGTTTGAGGGTCCGTCGGGACGGAAGCACATGACCTCCGAGTTCCAGGCCGGATCGTTCCACGAACTATCGAAGCGAAGGCGAATGTGCGTTGTGCCGAGCTTTGTCTCATAGGGAAGCAGGACTTTGAACTCACCGGCAGCAACCTGCGGGTTGTTGTTGTTGTGATATTCGCCGAACGTTCCGAGCAATTCGGTCGAGCGGTCCATCTCAAACGTGCCGTCGGAGTTAAGGTCGACATATGCCGACAGGAAAAGCCACCTCAAGCCGCCGGCATCGGTCCAGTTGAAGCTGAACTCACCGCCGGGAGCAGCTTTGATACGGGTAGGAACTTGCACGAATCCGTTGTCGGGCACATTCTCGGTTGAGTATAACTCCTTAGACTCTCCGTTCTGGGTGTAGGCCATAGTTTTTACATACTGCTTGTAACTTTCAATAGTCGACTTGTCGGCGGCATAGTTGCTCGTATCTGGCACCCCCCACTTATTGATGACGAAGTGAGCCGTAAACGACGCATCACCTTTGGCGTAATAGGTCAGAGGATTGTCGTTGCCAACATTGTTTCCCTCGACATCTTCCCAATGGTCGAAATCATAGAGGTCGGCGGCCAAAGCACACATAACGACGGGCTCCTTCGTGGTGATGCTCAGGGCGTCGGTACCCACGATGCTTACGGAGCCCTGCTCGGCGTTGGCCGTGGCAACGCTGACAGTGCGAGGTTCAGTCACGTCGACGAGAATCTTGACCGTATAAATAACAACAGTTCCGTCGGTAAGAGTCACGCGGCAAGTGCGCTCACCGACCGGAGCGTCGGCGCCGAGGGCAAACGATGAGTCCGTCTGCACCTCATTGTCTTCATAGCGTCCGTTAGTACTGAAGTCAATCGCGATTTCAACAACTTCGGCGGAGCCGGCAATTTCAGGCGAGTATGTGCTCTCGGGAGCCGCGCGATCAAAGAACTTTTTGGCATAGTCGTTTGTCAACAGGCGGTCAATATAAATCGGTGACTGACCTTCCAACTTCGAGGTGAACTTGCTGAGATACTTCGGAAGAAGTTCGGCAGCGACTGTGCGGGTGTCGCCAACGGGGGTGTCATCATAGACATCCGGATTGGTGTGCGCCCAGTTCCATTCCCAGTTGAACCAGCCGTCGGCTGGGGCGTTCATGCCGTTGTCGAACCAGACTTTCCAACGCCCGTAATAGTAATCTTTGAGATAGCCTCCCCATTCGCGATAGGAGTAGTCGCGCAGGCCGCCACCGTTAGCCTGGGCTTCCTTTCCCCAGGTGGAAATGATGGTGCGTGCATTGTCGAGTTCCAACCAGTCGCGGTCGGCGTCGGTGGTACCGCTGACCTCATCGGCCATCGCGCGGGCACGTTTGGTCCAGTGACCGAGCATGAATTCTTTGTTGGTATTGAGCAGTCGGTCAATATCGAGAATAAGCTGCAGGAAAGCATCGCGTCGAAGGTTGAAGAGCGCCGTATTGCCGGCCTCATGGGCCTCTTTTATTCCTGCGAGCAGACTCTTGGAATAGTCGGTCAGAGCCTGGCGGGCAACATCGGTTAGGTCAAACGAGTAGTTCAGGCCGCTGAGATTTGCGTCGAGAAGATTATATGCGGCCGCCGTCATTTGCGCGCGGTCGTAGAAAATGTTTGCGCCGCCCCAGCTGGAAACTTTGTTCACCTCAAGAGCCGGACGCGCGCAGATGATTGCCTCATGAGGGCCCTGGAGATTGCCTGTCAAGTCGAGAGCCGACGTGCGTAGCAGCTCCCAAGCCTCAGCGGCTTCAGGCGAGTCAACACCGTAGCGGCGCTTGGCATATTGAGCCATCCATTCGGCGGCATCGGGCTTCTCGGCCATCCAGGGAAGTTCAAAGAGAAGGTCATACATCACCGGGGTCTGTTCAATAGCCTCGGGAGCCGCGCCGATGCCGACCACGGCGGCGGTGTTGCGCGACTTGAAGTATTCATCAATCAAGCCGCCGAAACGTCCGTCGAGACCGGTGCGACCGCCGAAATTGAAGATTGTCGAGAACACGGTTTCATGTCCGTTATATGCCCCATAGTTAGGCACTCGCTCACTGTTGAGGTCAAGAACTATGAGGCGCCCTTGGGGCACTCCGTCGAGGCTCTTCCACTGGTGTTCGTTCCACTGCCACTGCTGGATCACCCATTTGGCATCCGGGTTAGCAGCAATCATAACGTCATAAAGATTTTGATAAAGACTGAGAGCATAGTCCGTGGTTCCCTGGCCGCCTTCATGGAAGGGATCCATCGAGTAATATTTACTTTCGCCGAGCACCTCCTGCAGTCGCTGATAATACTTAGCGCCGTACTCATTGAGTTTGACAACGTTATCGACCGAAACGAGGTGAGGGCGCGAAAATCCGCACCAGCTTCCGGTGGCAACCGTGGCCAAACCGGTTTTCTCGGAGAAATTGCTCGGAACCTGATAAAATCCTGGAAGCACCGGTTCGATGCCGAGCTCGCGCATTCGGTCGTTGATTTGCGCGCCGAGCTTGGCCTGACGTTCATACCACCACTCGGGGTTCGGACCGCCGTGACCCTCAAGATTGTCCATGCCGAACCAGGCCATGAAGGCAGGACCGGCAACGAAATCACTGACCTCCGAGAGCGTATAGCCGCAATCCTCCATCAGAAACTTGCGCCAGACCTCTTCCAAACCGATGATCTGCAGAGGCATGTTGATTCCGTGGAGCGCCATCCAGTCAATTTCCTGCTGCCAACGGTCCCAGATCCAGGTGCTCATCGAGTATGAGAACGTGCAGTAATTGAGATAGTAACGATATGCGGCGGCGGTTGCGTGTTCCTCCTCTCCGGCGGGAAGCGGAAGGTTGTCGATTGCAGGATACGGATTATTCCATGAAAGATTGATATTAGCCGTATGGTTCAGATACCAGCCGAGGCCGGTGGTAACGGCCGAGAGCGTCGAACCGGTGATACACGGCTTGCCGTCGCGGCTCGAAATTTTGAACATCTCGGCACCGGATGGAGAGGCATATGAATCATCGACAACGGTTATGAACTTCGCATCTGTGCCGGAGCCGCCAATGCGGTTGAGCAAGTCTCTAACCGACTGCGGGTTCTCAACAACTGCCGCAGAGGCGACAAAAGTCAGCGTCAGAGCGGTCGAAGCCGAAATCCAAAGAGCTTTGAATTTCATGATATAGAAATGTATAGATTGTTATATTTCCGCAAATTTACGCATTTTCCTTAAATCTCGCAAACGGCGAATTATTGTTGAAAATTTTTGCTCAAGTATTGAGGATTTTGCGTAAATTTGCGCCAAAGTTAACTCTTTATCGACATGCCAAAATTTAACAAATTCACATGGATGGACGCCAAGGACTACCTGTTTATCGTCCTGGGCCTCACACTGTATGCGTTCGGTTTCTCGGCGCTTATTCTACCTCACAAAGTCGTTATCGGCGGTATGGCAGGCTTGGGCTCGGTGGTCTATTTTCTGACCCAACGGCTCCACGACGCGGGCTATTTTCCGTTTGTCATCCCCGTGGCAGTCACGATGTATGCAGTTAACTTCATGCTCCTTCTGATAGCCCTGCGTATCGTTGAGCGCCGGTTCGTCGTGCGCACACTCTTCGGCATGACAGTACTCTCACTCGTTGTCGGAATCATGCAGCCTATCTGCGCTGACCTCAATATCATGCCCGACGAAAAAGTCGTCAGCATCATTCTCGGCGCCTGCATCATGGGGGCCGGACTCGGCATGGTGTTTATCCATAACGGTTCCTCGGGCGGCACCGACATCGTAGCCGCCATGGTCAACAAGCGCAGCAACGTAACCATTGGCCGCTCGATGATGATTTGTGACTTCCTTATTGTCACCTCAGCCTACTTCGTGCTTCATTATCCGTTGTCGGAAATCGTGTTCGGCATAATGACCACGGTGTTTACCGGCTACATGTGTGACATGGTCATCAATTCCAACCGTCAGGCCGTGCAATTCACCATAATTTCGAAGAAATGGGACGAAATCGCCAATGCAATCAATGCCGACGCCAACCGCGGCTGCACGGTGCTTGACGGCATCGGCTGGTATTCAAAGCAACCCGTGAAGATGCTGATGGTAATGTGTCGCAAAATCGAATCAGTGACTATTCAGCGCATTATCAAGAGCATCGACCCCGACGCCCTGGTGACGCAGGGCAACGTCAACGGCGTCTATGGCAAAGGCTTCGACATGATGAAAGTCAACATCTCCAAGAAGTCCTCAAAAATTGTCAATCCCGACCATCGCCCAATGTAAAATCACCCGCCCTACCCCATGATTTACGGTTTCAACAACGAAAAGTACTGCAAGATTCAATCAGAACACATCAAAGAGCGCATCGCACAGTTCGGCAACAAACTCTATCTCGAACTTGGCGGCAAACTCTTCGATGACTTCCACGCCTCGCGCGTTCTTCCGGGCTTTGAGCCCGACAGCAAACTGCGCATGCTCAGCCAGCTGAGCGACCGCGCGGAAATTGTCATCGTCATCTCTGCCGTTGACATTGAGAAAAACAAAATCCGTCAGGACCTGGGCATCACCTACGACATGGACGTCCTGCGGCTGCGTGACGCTTTCGAGTCGCGCGGATTTCCGGTCAGCTCCGTTTGCGTTACACACTACAACGGCCAGTCGAGCGCCGATGCATTCCGCCGTAAACTCGAGAGACTCGGAATTCGCACCTACTACCACTACACCATCGAGGGCTACCCGACAAACGTCGGCCTCATTGACTCCGACGAAGGATTCGGGCGCAACGACTATATCGAAACCACGCGTCCGCTGGTAATCGTAACCGCCCCCGGCCCCGGCAGCGGCAAAATGGCCGTGTGTCTCAGCCAACTCTACAACGAACATAAACGCGGAATTGAGGCCGGTTATGCAAAGTTCGAGACCTTCCCCGTCTGGAGCCTCCCGCTGAAACACCCCATCAACATCGCCTACGAAGCCGCAACCGCCGACCTCAACGACGTCAACATGATTGACCCCTTTCATCTCGAAGCCTACGGCGAAACAGCAATCAACTATAACCGCGACATTGAAATATTCCCCGTACTCAACGCCTTGTTTGAGGGATATGGCGAGAACCCCTATAAATCGCCGACCGACATGGGTGTCAACATGGTCGGCTTCTGCATCGACAACGACGAAGTATGTCGCGAGGCGTCGAAACAGGAAATCATTCGCCGCTACTACGACGCACTGGACCGCATGGCCCTCGGTGACGGCAACGACAACGAAGTCAACAAGATTGCCCTTCTGTTCAAGCAGGCCAAAATCGACACCTCATACCGCCGCACAACCGTTGCGGCCCGCCAACGCGCCGAACAGTCAGGAGTGGCATCTTCGGCAATCGAACTCGCCGACGGCACCATAATCACGGCCGAGACCGGCTCGCTGCTCGGATGCAGCGCGGCTCTGATTCTCAACGCGACCAAACATCTTGCAGGGATTGACCATAGCGTAAAACTCATTCCCCAGCAGATGATTGAACCCATCCAGCACACCAAGACCGCCTACCTCTGCAGCCGCAACCCTCGCCTGCACACCGACGAGGTTCTCGTTGCCCTCTCGGTGCTCTCGACTGAAAACGAAGAGTGTCGCCGCGCTCTCGAAAAACTCCCCGAGCTGCGCGGATGCCAGGTCCACTCAACCGTCATGCTCGGCGAAGTAGACCACAAAATCTTCAAAAAACTCGGCGTCGGACTGACGTGTGACCCCGTCCGCAAGCGCAAATAGCTAAAATTTACTAAATCTGCCGACATATTCCTTATTATTTTGTAAATTTGCGGGGTTAAAGCTACTCCTATAATGATAAAATGGCTTAAAAGATACGTTTCAGTCCCGCTCATCGCCGTAGTGGCATTCGTGGTCTTCGTGCTCTTCTTCAACGAGAACTCCGTTATCAAGAGCTATGACTACGACTCGGAAAAGCGTGCGCTCGAGGCCCGCATTGCCGAGTATGAAGATACCCTGCGCTACTATAACGAGCTCAACCGCCGCCTCGACAGCGACCCCGCCGAGCTCGAGCGCATTGTGCGCGAGAACTACCACATGCAGCGCCCGAGCGAAGACGTCTATATTGTTGACTAACCTCTCCTCAGACCGGAATAATGAATAAATTTTCTCCCGCACTCCTGGTTATCGGCCTTCTGATGGTGGCCGCCGGAGTGCTGATGCCCATCCTTTCCGGCAACTTTGCCGGCGACACTTTCCGCTATGTTTATGCCGTCGGCTCGGTTCTGACCCTGCTCGCACGCCTTTTTCAGGCAGCCCCGCCGGCCGGAACCCCGGTTCGCATCAAACGCCTGCTCCGCCTCGAATCGTGGAGCGCGTTGCTCTTCTGCGTAGCGGCGTTCTTCGCGTTCTATAACCGTTCGGTTGCCCGCGACTGGCTGGCATTCACCCTTGCCGGCGCCGCAATCCAGATTTACTGTTCCATTGCCCTCTCGCTGACACTGCGCAAACAGACCAAATGAACCCGACGGAGGTAAACGTTACTCTCGACCAGGGCAATAGCTCAACCAAAATGGTGGTCTTCGACCGCTTGACGGGACGAGAAACCGCATGTGCCGTGCTACGGCCCCATAGCGACATCCACGCGCTGCTCGACGATTTTAATATACGCGCAGTCATCGGCTGTTCGGTTGCCGACGGGCGCGACCTCTCGCACCTCATGGATGCAATTTCAGCGCCCGTGAAGATGGAACTCACACATGAAACTCCTGTGCCGCTCCGCAACCTCTACGGCTCACCCGAAACCCTCGGAGCCGACCGTCTTGCCGCCGCAGTCGGCGCCGCCGCCCTGCTGCCGGGCGAGAATCTTCTCGTTGCAGACATCGGCACGGCCTGCACTTTCGACGTTGTTTCCGCCGCAGGCGAATACCTCGGCGGCAACATCTCGCCCGGCCCCGGCATGCGCCTGCGCGCGCTGAACCACTACACGGCACGCCTGCCGCTTGTCAGCGGCCACGCCGACTTCATTCCCGGCATAGGCCAAACAACGGTCGAGGCCCTGCGCTGCGGCGCAATGCGCGGAGTCGTTGCCGAACTGCTCTACTATAGCGACAGCGGACGCTCGCGCCGCATTGTAATTTCAGGCGGATGGGCCCCGGAAATCGCCTCACTCCTCCCGGCCGGCGTTGAACGGATAATCGAGCCCCACCTCGTGAACCAAGGACTAAACCAAATTATCCTCCATAATGAACAATGAAATCAGTAACTACCATAGCTAAATCAGCTATAATAGCTACGTTAGCTATACTCCCCCTGACAACTCTCGCCGACGAGGCCGCCCAGGCGTCGCCATACTCGATGTTAGGCTACGGCTCACTCAACGACCACATATCCGCAGCGCAGCGCTCTATGGGCGGCATCGGCTACGCCCTGCGCTCCAAGCGTCAGGTCAACGTCAAGAACCCCGCAAGCTATGCCGCAATCGACTCCATGACGTTTCTCTTCGACATAGGCGCCAACGTCGGCAAAGTAAACTTCTCCCAGCAGGGGATGAACAGTTTCGGCAAGACCCTCGGCGGCCTCGACTATGTTACCCTGCAGGTCCCCATCGGCAAGTGGATGGGAGCCTCCGCCGGCCTGCTCCCCTATTCCTCGCGCGGCTACCGTTTCGGCATGGAGATAGCAAACGGCACGGCGACATATGAGGGCACGGGCGGAGTTTCCGAGGCATACCTCGGCTTTGCGGCACGTCCGGTCAAGGGGCTCAGCATCGGCGTCAACGTCGGCTACCTTTTCGGCAACCTCATCAGCGACGTCACCACCACGGCCGACGGCGGACAAATCTCAATGTTCGAACAGGTACTGAAAGTCCGCGACTACAACCTGCAGTTCGGCGTGCAATACGGCCTTACCTTTGCCCGCACCCACACTCTGACCGTCGGCGCGACCTACACCCTCGGAAAGAAAACCCACGGTGACGGCTCGCTCATAAAATATGATCTGTCGGAGTCTTCGGCACTCCCCGACACCACCGGCGTCATCAAGCTCGTCGACGGATATTCCATGCCCTGGAGCCTCGGTGTCGGACTTGCATACCAGTGGGACAACCGCCTGACCGTAGGCGCCGATTTCACCTACCAGCCCTGGAGCGGCGCTAAATTCGACGGCATCAACGGCCATAACGCCAAAACATTTGCCAACCGCTACAAGGGAGCCGTCGGCGCGGAGTTCATTCCCGCAATGCGCGGAAACTACTTCAAACGCATCGCCTACCGCGTCGGCGCGTCATACTCGCGCGACTATATAATGGTAGGAAACGACCACGTGAAGGAGTTCTCGCTCAGCTGCGGCTTCGGACTGCCGACTCCGGTGCGCACCGCCGTAAATATCGGCTTTGAATACCGCCACCGCAACTCATCGCCACTCTCGACCGTTGGCGAAGACTACTTCATGGTTACCCTCGGAGTCGCGCTCAACGAGGTTTGGTTCGTGCCCTCTAAAATCAGATAATGCGCCGGCTGCCGCGGATAATTCCGGTCGTTCTCCTGCTGCTCTGGAGCTGCGGGAGTTCAGACAACACCGAGCGCATGGAGATGGACAAAGACACCGTGCCTACCATGATTACCGACTCGGTAAACTCCTTTATCAGCGACTCCGGAATCACGCGTTATCATCTGGTTGCACCGACGTGGCTGATGTTCGACGAGGCCAAAGAACCCTACTGGCTCTTTCCCGAAGGCCTCAGTCTCGAAGAGTTCGACGACAACATGAGCACGACCTCAACCCTGGTCAGCGACACCGCCCGCTACTTCTCGCGCCTGAAACTCTGGAAACTCGACGGAAACGTGCGCATGCGCAACATAGACGGCGACAAGTTTCTGACTCAACAGATGTTCTGGAACCAGAAAACCCGCAAAGTCTACTCCGACTCGTTCGTACACATTGAACGCGCAGACCGCATCATCGAAGGCTACGGGTTCATCTCCAATGAAGAAATCACGGCCTACACCATACGCCGCCCAACAGGCATTTTCCCGACCGATGCCTTCAATAATAACCGCTGAAATGACAACCTGGATTCTTATAATCGTCGTATCCCTGCTACTGTCGGCAATGTTCTCCGGGACGGAGATTGCTTTCGTCTCATCCGATAAAGTGCGCGTTGAACTCGACTCGCAGAAAGGAGGCCTCGTGGCCCGGGTAATTGACCGCTACTACTCGCGTCCCGACTTCTTCATAACCTCATTGCTCGTTGGCAACAACATCGTGCTCGTTGTCTACGGTATCGCCGCCTCCGAGCTGCTTGAGGCCGACATTGCCCGCCGGGTCAACGGCAGCGAGCTCCTGACCCTGCTGATTCAATCGCTGATAACCACCGTGGTCATCATCTTTACGGGAGAGTTCATCCCCAAAGCCCTGTTCCGCATCAATCCGAACGCATCGCTGCGCGTCGCCGCACTGCCGATGTCGCTATTCTACTGGTTGCTATATCCGATTTCACTCTTCACGACCTGGTTGTCGAACTGCCTGATGCATATGGTCGGCATTCATAGCAACGGCGCCGACGACACGGAGCTCAGCGTCGTAGACCTCAACGAATTCATTGAGCGCACGCTCGACAACCCGGTCGAGGAGCGCCCTCAACTTGAAAACGAAGTCAAGATTTTCCACAACGCCATTGACTTCTCGACCATTCACCTGCGCGACTGCATGATTCCGCGCAATGAAATCGTGGCCGTCAATATCTCGACAACCTCACGCGAGGAACTGTCGCAGCTCTTCACCTCATCCGGTCGCTCGAAAATCATCGTTTATGAACACGACATCGACACGGTTCTCGGCTATATCCACGTTTCGGAGCTCCTCAATCCCGAATCCGACTGGAAAAAGAATCTGAAAGCAGTTGTCTTCGCTCCGGAGTCCCTGCTGGCCAACAAGATGATGCGCCGCCTATTGAGCGAGAAACGCTCGGTCGCCATCGTGGTCGACGAATTCGGCGGCACGTCGGGAATGGTGACCCTCGAGGACCTTATGGAAGAGATTCTCGGCGACATTCAGGATGAACATGACCGCAACACCGTCGTGTCCCGTCGCCTCGCCGACGGCTCCTTTGAATTCTCGGGGCGCGTCGAGGTCGACCGCCTGCGCGAACAGTTCGGCCTCGACATTCCCGAAAGCGATGACTATCAAACCCTTGCCGGTTACATCCTCAACACAACCGGTTCCATTCCCTCGCGCGGCGACGACATTGTTTTGGGCAACTATAACTTCCACATTTCGCGCTCAACGGCAACGAAGCTGGAGCTCATAACCGTCACTCCACTGCCGGCACTCCAGGCAGAGTAACGGCGAGAAAATCAGCCAAGCAAAACGTCGAGAACCATCATCAGCAGAAATCCGGCGGCAAAGCCGAGTGTGCCGATATTGGAATGGCGGCCATGTTGTGTTTCAGGAATAAGCTCTTCAACAACGACATACATCATCGCCCCGGCGGCAAACGCCAGCAAATAGGGCAACACCGGAACCACCATCGACGCCAGCAGGATTGTCAGCACGGCGCCGACCGGCTCCACGATGCCGCTGAGCGCGCCGATGAAAAATGACTTGCGCCGCGAATTGCCCGCAGCATGAAGAGGCATGGAAACTATGGCTCCCTCGGGGAAATTCTGTATTGCAATTCCGAGCGACAAAGCCATGGCTCCGGCTATGGGCATGTAGACATTATGTTCCATCGCTGCCGCCAGGGCAACACCGACGGCCATGCCTTCGGGAATATTATGAAGCGTCACGGCAAAAACCAGCTTCGACGTGCGCGACAGGTGGCTCGCCGGGCCCTCACTCAAATCACTCTCAATGTGTTGATGAGGCACTACCTCATCAAGAAAGAGCAGAAAGAGCATGCCGACGAGAAAACCGACAGCGGCAGGAAGGATGCTCGCCACACCCTCCTCACCCGTCATCTCTATTGACGGAATCAATAGCGACCAGACCGACGCCGCGACCATCACGCCGGCCGCAAATCCGGTCAGCGCCTTCTGGAGCAGCGGCGACATATTATCGCGCATCGCGTAGACACACGCCGCTCCCAATGCCGTGCCGAAAAACGGCAATAGCAAGCCTACGATTAGTGCATTATTCATTCGGTATCCGTTTTTGAGCGCCTCGGCAGGCGTTTATAGCGTTTTAGCGCATCGTTGATTATCCATTGAAGCTGACCGTTAACCGAGCGGAACTCCTGCTGCGCCCAGACCTCGACGAGTTTCATCGTCTCCGGGTCGAGGCGCAGCAGAAAGCCCGTGTTGCGCGTTTTGGTCGTTTCGCGAACCATTATTGATAGAGAGAGCCTGTATTAAGTACCGGCTGGGCAGGCTCGTCGGCACAAAGCACAACCAACAGATTGCTGACCATGGCGGCTTTCCGCTCGTCGTCGAGCGAGACCACGGCCTCGCGGTCGAGTTGCTCAAGAGCCATCTTGACCATCGAAACCGCTCCCTCAACAATCTTTTCTCGAGCCGATATAATCGCCGAAGCCTGCTGACGGCGCAACATTACCGCTGCAATCTCCGGCGCATAAGCCAGATAGTTCAGGCGCGCTTCAACGACTTCGATGCCTGCCATTGCGAGGCGTTCGTTGATTTTGCGCTCGAGCAGCTCGTTGATTTCATGGCCACCGCTGCGAAGTGTGATGTCGTCACCGTCTGCCTCGATGTTGTCGTAGGCATAATGGCCAGTGACCTCGCGCAGCGCGGCGTCGCTCTGAATTCTTACAAACTCCTCCAGCGCCGAAATTTTGCTCTGGCTAATAGTCGTTTTGGTGCCCTCTTCGACTGCAATCACAGGCGCTTCGGGAGCGTCAACGTCGAAAGTGGCGCGGTAGGTATCTCTTACCTTCCAGACCAACACCATGCCGATGAGCACCGGGTTGCCAACCTTGTCATTGACCTTTATCGGCTTGATATCCATGTTGCGGATGCGAAGCGACATCTTTTTGCGCGACATGAACGGATTGCAGAAAAAGAATCCCGTGCCATGAAACGTGCCGCGATACTCTCCGAAAAAAATCATGACCCTCGATTGGTTCGGCTGCTGGATAAAGAAACCGCACCAAAGAATAAACCAAATGATAAAAATCACGCAAGCCGCCACTATCGGAACAACCATAATCCCACCGTTCACGGCAAGAAAAACCAACCCGACGGCAATCAACGGCAGCAGCAACTGCACAACCAACATTGCGAAACCGCTGAGCCTGCGACCGGCAAATTCATACTCCTTGTTTTCGTTTTCCATAAATCAAAAGTAATATTAAAATAATATTATTTCAATACTGCAAATTTAGCCACAAAAATCAAATATTCCAAAAAAATTGCGAATTCCTCAAATTTCATAATTCCTCTAAGAAAAAACTGCGGAAAAGCTGATACTTGAAACTGCGGAACGCGAATTCGCTACCAAAGGAATTGGCGGTGCAACCTCCGGCGGCGAAATCTCCCCGCTGAAAGTCGAAGAGTTCACCATATGTAAGCAAAGTCTATGTTTTACGACATAAAGCCCGAGGATTATCATGGTTTTACACTAGTGTCTCTTAAAAAATGTTAATCAAATTCAAGGTCAAGCGTTGGGTGGC
>CAZKOF010000040.1:0-17814 GCA_964554335.1 uncultured Bacteroides sp. | reverse complement strand
CTCTATCCAAGAGATGGTACAATATTTTGTTGATACAATGGAAATAGGACTTTAGCATGAAGCACAAGTTGCAAAAATGCCGAATGGCATGACAAAAGGGCTAACGATGCCATTCAAAGTCTTGCGGATTTTTTTGCAATGATGTAACGCAGCGAAGACCTAACTATGCTTTGGCGTTGCTTCCGGATTTTCAAGCCGCTTTCCCAAATCGCCTGTATCCCAAGACCTTTACTCCCTTCTTCCGTATTTCACTTTTTATTCGTAACTTTGCACCCTGAAATCAAAAAAATAGTTTTATGCAAAAAATCAGAAACATCGCCATCATTGCCCACGTTGACCACGGAAAGACAACCGTTGTAGACAAAATGCTGATGGCCGGACATCTCTTCCGCGACAACCAGGAAACCGGCGAACTCATTCTCGATAATAACGACCTTGAACGCGAACGAGGCATAACAATTCTGTCCAAAAATGTTTCTATCAACTATAAAGACCATAAAATAAACATTATCGACACCCCCGGACACGCCGACTTCGGCGGCGAAGTCGAGCGAGTGCTCAACATGGCCGACGGCTGTCTCCTCCTTGTCGACGCCTTCGAGGGCCCGATGCCCCAGACCCGCTTCGTGCTCGAAAAAGCCATCCGCATGGGTCTCAAACCCGTCGTGGTCATCAACAAAGTCGACAAACCCAACTGCCGCCCCGACGAAGTGCAGGAAATGGTTTTCGACCTCATGTTCTCGCTCAACGCTACCGAAGAGCAGCTCGACTTCCCGACAATATACGGCTCGGCAAAACAGGGCTGGATGAGCACCGACTGGCGCAAGCCCACCGACAACATCCTCCCGCTGCTCGACGCCATCATCGAGCACATCCCCGAACCCCAAACCTACGACGGCGCCGCGCAGATGCTCATTACCTCGCTCGACTTCTCGAACTATGTCGGACGTATCGCCGTCGGACGCGTCCACCGAGGGACCCTCCGCGAGAACCAGGACATCGTCTTGCTCAAAAAAGACGGTTCGGCTATCAAACAACGCATAAAAGAGCTACACACCTTTGAAGGCATGGGCCGCAAAAAGGTCAGCGAAGTCAGCTCCGGCGACATCTGCGCCCTCATCGGCATCGAAAACTTTGAAATCGGCGACACCATCGCCGACCCCTCGGCGCCCGAAGCGCTCCCCCGCATCGCAATCGACGAGCCGACAATGTCGATGACTTTCACAATCAACGACTCCCCTTTCTTCGGCAAAGACGGCAAGTACGTCACATCGCGCCATATCGGCGAACGCCTGACCCGCGAACTTGACCGCAACCTCGCCCTCAGAGTCGAAAAAGCCGCCAACGAAGACGTCTGGACCGTGTTCGGCCGCGGCGTGCTCCACCTCTCCGTGCTCATCGAAACCATGCGCCGCGAGGGCTACGAGCTTCAGGTCGGCCAGCCTCAGGTCATCATCAAGGAAATCGACGGCATGAAGTGCGAACCCGTCGAGCTGCTGACAATCAACGTCACCGAAGAATACGCCAGCAAAATCATCGACATGGTGACGCACCGAAAGGGCGAGATGATTTCGATGAACGCCCAGGGTTCCGACCGTGTGCACATGGAGTTCCACATCCCCTCGCGCGGCATCATCGGCCTGCGCAACAACGTCCTGACCGCGTCGGCAGGCGAAGCCATCATGGCCCACCGGTTCCTCGAATACCAGCCCTGGAAGGGCGACATCGAACGCCGCACCAACGGCTCGCTCATCGCAATGGAGGGAGGCACCGCATTCGCCTACGCCATCGACAAGCTCCAGGACCGCGGACGCTTCTTCATATTCCCCCAGGAAGAGGTCTACGCCGGCCAGGTCGTAGGCGAGAACGCCAAAGACAACGACATCGTTGTCAACGTCACCAAATCCAAGAAGCTCACCAACATGCGTGCCAGCGGCGCCGACGACAAAGCCCGCATCGTTCCCCCCGTGGTTTTCTCCCTCGAAGAAGCCCTCGAATACATCAAAGAGGACGAATACGTTGAAGTAACCCCCCACCATATCCGCCTGCGCAAAATCATCCTTGACGAACTCGAGCGCAAACGCGCCGCCCGCTAACGGAGTCCGTCGAGAAGAATGCTGTAGATAGGCTTATGGCCCGAAATTGTGTAGGCCCGCAGAAGGGTGTTCCCGGGCGGCAGGTTGCCCCGGCAAGTCAGCCGTAAATATGCCTGCTCCGGCTCAGAACATATTATCGGATATTCGAGGATGCCGAAATCCGGGGATTCGACGTGCAGAGTGTCGGGGAGAGGTTCCGACGGAACGATATATGCCGTGACCAGACTTGGCGCGGATTGCACCAAAGTCACCTCCGTCTTTGTCGTTACGTTGAAGCGGAAAGCAACAATGGCGATTATCAATAACACCGGCGGAATGACCGCAAACGTACCGTATCTTGATATAAAATCATTCATGTCGATGCGAGTTCAAGTTGGTTCTTTATGAGAGTAAAATAGTAGCCGCCGAGAGCGACGAGCTCTTCGTGTGTGCCCTGCTCTGCCACCCGGCCATGACGCAACACGATGATATTGTCGGCATTGCGCACGGTGCTGAGACGGTGGGCAATCACGATGCGCGTGCGGTTCGCAAAGCTCCCGGCAAGATTGGCGGTAATCCTGGCTTCGTTGTCGGCATCGAGCGACGATGTCGCCTCGTCCAACATCAGGTAGAGCGGGTTCTTATATGCGGCGCGGGCAATCATTATGCGCTGACGCTCTCCGCCGCTGACACCGATGCCGTCAGCACCGACCTTACGTTCCGCGCCCAACGGATGCCGGTCGATTAAATCACCGAGACATGCAATTTCGATGGCCGCTTTCAACCTGTCGGGCTCATAGCTCTCCCCCATGATGATATTTTGCCGGATGGAGTCGGAAAACAGAAAATTATCCTGCATGACGATTCCGCACTGCCCGCGCATCGACTCCGCCCGATAGCCGGCCAGAGGCTTACCGCCCAAGCAGATGCGCCCTTTTGTCGGCTCATAGAATTTCAGCAGCAACTTCATCAAAGTCGTTTTCCCGCTGCCGCTTTCGCCGACAATCGCCGTCATCTTCCCTGCCGGAATAGTGAAACTGACATCCGAAAGCGCCATCTTACCCTCTGAACCGGTATAGGAAAATGAAACATCGCGCAGCTCGATATCCCGGGGGCCGTCGACGGGAACGTCTGCTTGCAATTCGTTGTCTTCGGCGTCGCAAAGATGAACCTCCTGAGAACGTTCAAGCGAGATTTTCGCATCCTGATATTGCTGCAGGAACCCTATCATCTGTCCGAGCGGCCCGCTGACCATGCCGATTATCGCGCTGATGCTCATCATCATTCCGAGAGTCAGCGAACCGCCAACGACCTCCATTGCAATCCAGCAGGTAATGATTATGTTACGCAACTGATTGATAATCGTAAATCCGGTGTTTTGGATCTGATTGAGCCGCAGGCTCTTGCGACTCATTGCATATTGCTTTTGCTGCAACGACTCCCATTCCGCCAGCTTATAGCCGCCATAGCCGTTTACTTTAATATCCGTTATTCCGGAAATCAGCTCATATAGCTTTGTCTGATTTTGCGAACTGACCGCAAACTGCTCATAGTCGAGCGACTTACGCCGGCGAAAGAAATAAGCCATCCAGCCGGTGCTCAACGCCGTGAACATCAGAAAGACTCCGAGAATGATTGGCGAATAAAATGCAATCACGCTCAGGTAGAAAGGCACGGAAAACAGTGAAAACAACGTCTCAACCGAGCTGCCCGTCATGAATGACTGCAACCGCGAGTGGTCGCCGAGCCGCTGCTGATAGTCCCCGACACTCTTTGTGTCAAAAAAACTCATCGGCAACCGCAGCAGCTTCGCCAGATAGTCGCGCAAAATCCCGATGGAGATATGCGTGCTCATATACAGTGTGACCCATGAGCCGATAGTGGTCATGAGGAATTGACCGACAAACAACGCTATCTGAGCCAACAGTATGTCGAAAATAAGCCCGAGATTTTTGGTCGCGATGCCCTGGTCGACGACTGCCTGCGTCAAGAACGGAGCGACCAATCCGAGCAACATCCCGACCAACATTGCCAAAAAAGATTGAAGCAACTGCGATTTAAACGGCAGGATATACTTCCGTGCGAAGTCCCGGAACGTATGATGCCCGGAATCCGCCGCATGTCGCTCAAATTCATCCGTCGGCTCCGCGGCGATAACCACGCCCTTCACGCCGTTCAGCCATGAGCGCTCAAATTCTTCCCGACCGATTCTATTTCGTCCGTATGCCGGATCGCAGATAACGAACTTTCCTTTGCGCGTAATCCGCTCCAGAACGACGAAATGCTTCTGCTCCCAATAGAGAATTGCCGGCAAAGGGCAATCGGCGGCCAGTTGCTCCGGCGTCATCTCAAACGACGCCGACTCAATGCCGATTGCCGAAAGCGCATGGCGGATACCGGCAACGCTGACACCCTCGCGGGTCAGCTGCGAAAGCGAACGCAGATAACTCAGCGGATAGTCGCGACCAAAATGCGACGCAATCATGCGCACGCATGCCGGACCGCAATCCATCGTGTCGAACTGCCGCGTAAACTTCATTTTTTCTTGGGTTGGATGTTCAGGCGGTAGATAACGTGGAGCATGGCGTAGCGCGGCAGGGTGTTGTAGCGCGCCTCGGTGCGTCCCTGGGAGTTCATTGTCAGGCGCACGTTGCTAAGTTGGCCGAGGATATCAAAGCCGTCGATCGCAAAGGTCAGGTTTCCCTGAAGGATGCTTTTTGCCAGGCGGGCGTTCCAGACCAGGTCGTTCGTGTTCAGCCGCGAGTCGTTATAGCCGCGGCGCGAGTGCATCATCAGGTCAGTGCTGAAACTCATGTTCCACGGAAGTTTCGTTGCGCGGAAAATGATGCCGTAGTCGAAATCCACGGCGCTTATCGGCTCAAAGCCCGACATCGGAGATGTGACCTTACGCCATTCGGCATTGCCGTTGGCCGTGATTTCCATGCCGTCCAAAATTTTGTAGGTCAGTTTCGCCTTGCCTCCGAGATTGAAGTTGCGGACCGTGCTGAGAGTCATATTGATAAAGTCCGCCGAATTCTGATACATGACTTTAATATTGACCTCCGGCCGCCATTTTTCAAGTCGCGACCATCTATAGGGCGAGGTTATGTTGGCCGTAATATCCCAGTTGCCGTTGACATTGACCGGCTTGTAGGTCGTGATGCCGGTAGTCATGTCGTAATCGGCTGACTGAGCTACCATATTTATATATTTCTTATACGTAACCTCAATCCCCGGGCCCCACCTTAGGAGGTCATACAACCTAAGATAAACCTCATGGACGCGCGTCGTTTTCAGAGCGGGATTGCCTAAGTAAATATAGAGTGGATTCGCAGCGTCGGTAACATCAAGCAGGTTTCGCAATTCCGGCAACGTAGAATAATAGCGATATGTCGCCCAACCGATATCCTCAATGTCCAAACTGACCTTCGGATTTACGAAAAAAGGATTGCGCTTGGCCGTATATGTCTGACCGCTCTGTGTGTATGATATATTACCAGGAACGTAGTTCAAGTCGGCCCCGATTGCAACATTAGGCCGATATTGTCTCTTGTATAAATGAGGAAAGAAATTCCTTAATTCCAAATCTAAGTTATGGTCACTCTCTGTGAGCACATAGTCGTAGGAATTCGAAGCTATAAATCCGGCATGTCCGGCTGCTTCGGCAACTGATGGCAAAACGTCAGCCTCATCGATTTGACGCAGATAGTAGTCGCGGGTGTTGTGAAGATTCCTGTACTCGTAATTATACTTTACAGTAAAACCGGCAAAGATAAACCTCGACGGCTCATATGACGGCGTGCCATATGACACCATTGCTTTTGCCGTCAACTTCTTCTCAGGCAAAAATTCCTGAGGCGCGGATATGTCGGTCAAGTTCGGCTGCTCGCTGAATATCAGTTCTCGCAGACGCGTTGTCTCACGGTTGCTCTTGTACCATTTAACCGAAGTCGAATAATTCAGATGTTCCGGCACCATTGGTAATTGCCAACGCCCGCTGGCACTCAGGCCGAGATTCCATCTTTTATTGTAAAACGATCCCGTCTCATCAAGCGAGTTCAACAACGTGCCCGCTGAAGTCTCGTTTGAAGACTCTGACGATTCATTTGACTTGGTCCGCTCATAAGAGAACTTCGGCATGATATACAATTCAAACCGAGGTATCGTTAACTGAACACTGTTATCGCTCGAAATACGAATCTGGCGCGATTCCGCCGATGATATTGCCCGGCCAAGCAGGTTCCCGCCCTCAAGATAGCGCTCGGAGAGAGTAGTGGACTCTATATCCGACTTCTTGTGCTTTGCCATCAGGTTGGCCTCGACTTTCCATTGCCGCAGACGAGAATTCCATGTATAGTCCAAGCCGCCCGTAATGACTTCCGCCCGACCCGCATTCTGCCAGTTCGGGTTCCAGTTATCGGTCTGACCCGGTTTGCGGTCATCGTTAGTGTTATTGATATTGCCTACAATCGCCAGGCGGGAATCGCGTGTGAACAACATGCCGAACACTCGGCCGACGTAGCGGTTTGAGGTGCCATAACCGGCCTCGGCGTTCGCAATCCACCCCGTCTGATACTGCTTTTTAAGCGCTACGTCCATGACCAACGGAAGCTCCCTGAGCTCTTTTTTCTCCCTTGGGTCATTCCGATGGTAAACTCTGATATCCTTGACCATATATGCGGGCTGGTTCTCGAGAGCGATTTTCGGGTCGCCTTTGAAAAAGTTATCACCGTTGACCAACAACTCGCTGACAAACTTTCCGTTTATATAAATCCTGCCGTCGCTCTTCAACTCCGCTCCGGGCAGTTGGTCAATAAGACCGTCGAGCATCGAACCCTGGGCCAGCGAGAAGGCGTCGGCATTATAGACTATCGTATCCCCCTTCACCACCATCTTGACCCTCGAAGCCGTAACCGTTACCTCATTGAGTTCCTTCGGCTTGAAAAACGGAATGCGATTCAACCTGATAGGATGAATATCGGCCCAATGCTCTCGAGGACCAAGTTTCGGAATCGTAACATAGGCGGGATAATACCCCTCATGAGTCACGTATAACAGAGCGCCGGTTCTCGGAATACTGTCAATTACCAGATTAACCTTACGGTTGGAAAATCTTGCATTTTCTGTGTCGGCCCAATAACTCTTTATCAATGTTGAGTCCGGTCGCAATAAGTCAGCCCTGGCCCCCATAATCAGTTCCCGGCTATAGCTATCAACGACCTCTACAAAAAGGCTCGGATTATCAAACCAATCGGCAGCAGCCGCCAACGAGCATATCAAACCCGCAATAATCAGTATTCCTTTTTTCATATATAACATAATGCCGTTATCAGTTCAGCGTTTCTTGGGTTGGATGTTCAGGCGGTAGATGACGTGGAGCATGGCATAGCGCGGCAGGGTGTTGTAGCGTGCCTCGGTGCGCCCCTGCGGCGTAAGGTCGACAACTACGTTTGAGAGTTGGCCGAGAAGGTCATAGCCATCAATCATGGCAACGAGATTGCCGTTGAGGAAACTCTTTGATATGCGGATGTTCCATATTGCCGTATCATCGTCGAGTTCCCGATAGCCGCGGCGCGAGTGTATGGCAAAGTCAGTCTTCACCGATATATTCCATGACAGATTCGGAGCGCTGACAGTTATTCCGTAATCATAGTTGAAGATGTTGGAGTTGAATGGATTGGCCGTTGCGTCTACGTTACGCCATTCCAAAGAACCGAATGCTTTGAACTGCACACCGAAGCTGGAGCTCCACGACAGTGACAGTTTTTCGGTCAGCATTGAGTTTTTAACAGTGTTGAGCCTGTCATTTACCATCTCCGTTGAATTGCGGAATGTGTAGTCCGTATTATTGGTGAGCAGGAACCGGCGGTGCTTGTCAAGGTAGTACCCCATGTTGATGTTTCCGGATACAATCCAGTTGTCAGACAGATTGATCGGACGGGATGTTGTGATGCCGGTCACGTTGTCATATGAAGTGGCGAATCCGACGGCATCCTGAATGTATTGGTAAGAAAACCTGATTTGCGGGCGCGTGTCGGAGTGCAGCCAGTTCTGAATGAATTTCGGAGTAAAGTCAATTCTGTGGGTGAGGGCCGTAGAGAGCGAACTGTTGCCCCGCGTCACGTAAAGCGGATTGATTGCGTCCGTAATGTCGAGCAGGTAGTAAAGCCGGGGCAGTTCATTGGTCAATCGGTAGTTGAGATTAAACGCTTTGCAATCGAACTCAATTTCCGGATCCGCATAGACGTTCTTTCGTTCAATAAAATACGGTTGGCTGAACCTGTAGTAGTCAAGATGTCGTGAGGTATATCTGACAAACGTGTTTGTCCGTATATAACGACCACGCCCGAGAGATTGGCTGAAAAGAATAGCCAGGCTATGGGTGTTGTTTATCTCTTTCGCGTCGTAGGTGTTCAGATTGTCAAGCACGTCAGATTGAAAATAGTCGCGGTTATTACTGTCGGAGTTATGGCTGAAAATGTATTTGAGCCATAGTTTGGAAGTATAAGCGGTTGAACCTTTGATAAAGAAACGTGCGTAATAACTCATTATTGACGTTATGTTCCATTTTGTTGTCGGATCGGACTGACGATAAATTCTATCGGTGTTGAGCAGCGGGTCGTCGCTATAGTCAATGTTGAGTTCTCCGTTTTGTTCTGTTTTGGTCTTCAGGAAAGAACCCCGCACCTCGATGCCAAGATTATCGGGGGTATTGGGAATATTATATGAACAGCTGATAGACATATCGCCCTCGAGGCTGTTTGTCAAGCTCTTGTTTGTTTGATTATTAAAATTAAGCAGGTTCGAGAAATTGAACATCTCGGCCACAGACTCGGAGTTGTTATCCGAGCGTACATACTTCAAGTGCGGGTCAACCCTGAATGACATTCTGTCGGCATTATACGAGAAAGTATGATAGAGGTTGGCGGTCAATCGTTTGTTGTTATTTAACAACGATTCGGTCCTGTTCAGATTTTCATTTTCGGCATATAAGGCGCTTGTTGATTCTTTCTTCAGATTTTGTGACTCATAAGCAACGTCGGCCGAGGTGTTCGCCTCCCACCGATCGAATTTGTCATAGGCCGAATGGTCGATGCCGCCGAGAATATTCCGCAACCGTCCCTCCGACAACCAGTCCGGATTCCATTGCTCATCCTCGTCGGGTGTGGTCTGGTCGTTGATGTTGTTACCGTTGCCGTAGATTGTCAGTCGGGATTGGGGAGTGAAAAGCAGAGCGAACAAGCGTCCGAGATAGCGGTTCGAGGTGCCGTAACCGGCTTCCGCATTTGCAATCCAACCATGCATGAACTCCTTTTTTAGATTGACATCCATTACCAGCGGTTTCTTTTCCGTCGGATCAAAACGGCTCATTCCTTTGGCTTGCTCATAGACTTTGACCTCTTTAACCGTATATGACGGCAGATTTGACAGAGCCACAGTCGGATTACCCTTAAAAAAGTCTTTGCCGTTAAGCAGCAATGACTCGACGAAACGCCCGTTTACGTAAATCCGGCCTCCTTTACGCAGTTCAACATTCGGAAGCGCGCGAACGAGTTCATCGAGCATTGAGCCTTGCGACAACTGAAACGCATCCGCATTATACACAATCGTATCCCCGCGGTTGACCATTTTCACCGTCGACGCCGTAACCACCACCTCGTCCAGTATGTGCTCCCGCCTATGCGTCAACCGTTTCATCACAATAGGTTTCAGATTTAAGTAGTCTATGCGTTTTCCGGGGGTCGGGATGGAAATGGTCTGAGATTCGAACCCTTCCTGATGAAAATTGACCAATAGCGGCCTCTTTTTAAACCATAGCCCTGTAAACACATTGAAAGTAATATCCTTCTTCACTATCGTACTATCGGCCTCCATCACCGTCACCAACAGTGAATCCGCATCCATTTCTTCATGCATGAACTCATCGTAGACGGTTATTCTTACCGTGAATGATTGCTGAGCCCCCGCAAAAAACGGACAAACCAAAAAGCACAACAGAAGTAAACGCAAGTAGCGCGCGGCATTGTGCATCGGCATGCAAACTGATATTTCAGGAGTGTTGCTCATGGCGGAGACTATGTGCCGGTTATCGGTTGTCTGCAAAGTTAGACCTCTTTATTGATAAGTCAAAAAAATCGCTATAAAATTATTTATCGATAAACGTGTCGGGCTGCCGCATAGACTTCATTTTTTCTTGGGCATGATATTGAAGCGATAAATCAGGTGAGCCATTGCGTAGCGCGGCAGGGAGTTGACCCAGGTTTCGGTGCGTCCCTGGGCGTTTATGATGTTGCGCACGCTGCTTACCTGACCGAGAATGTCAACGGCCTCAACCTTTGCAGTCAGCTGACCTTTGAGGAAAGTTTTTGACAACGAGGCGTTCCAGACCCAGTCGGTCGTGTTGAGCGTGTTGTCACTGTAACCGCGCCGCGCATAGAGGTTGAGGTCTGTTGCTACCTGCCAGCCGTAGGCGAAGTTGAGCAGGCAGTTGGCCCGGGCGTTACATAGCAGGGCGTTGATAGTCTCAAACAGGTGGATTTGCGACTTTGCATGCTGCCATGACACGCCGCCATTGATTCCGAAGGAGTGTTGACCGACCCGATAGCTGAATCCGGCCTGCTGGCCGATGGAGAGATTTCTGACAACGCTGCGGGTCAGCACTTCGGTTTCCGAGGCATAGTCAACGGAATTGACATAGCCTGCCGAGGTGTTGCCGCTGAACTGAAAGGCTTCGTTCTTGCCGAAAGGAACCGTGTAGCCCACGTTGCCGTTGAGATTTCGGTTGCCGTCGATATTTTCGGGGCGCCAGGTGCTTACGCCGGTATTGCGGTCGTAGTATCTCGCTTGTGCTACGGTGTTGTCAGATTGGGAGTAGCTGACATTGGCGTTTATCGAACGGTGCGTACGTTTCCAGAAGCGGTTGAACCGCAACGACGCGGAGTTGGTCCGCGAGTTGCCGAGATCGGGATTGTTGAGATAAATTGCCGTAGGGTTCGACGTGTCGGAGGTTTTCAGCCGGTACATCAGACTCGGGGCCGATTGCATGAAAGAGTAGATTGCCAGCAGCTCGGTGTCGGAATTGTCGGTCTGACGCGTATATTTTGCGTTGAATTGCGGATTCAGGAATGTCGTTGTCCGCTTCAGCAGGTCAACATATTCCCCCTTTTCGTAATTCAGTTTTTCAGCTTTGACGTCGGCCGAGATGTCAACGTGGATTGCCAGGGCGTGTGGCGACCGGGCTGAGGGATGGTACTCAAATTGTATGTGCACTCCCGGTTTGTATGACATTGACGTCAGGCGCGAATTATAGGAATTCGCAACGTCAAGCGGCAGCCGTCCGCCATTGGTTGCCGACGGCGACAGCAGCGGGTCGGAAAGGTCCTCGATGAGTTGGCGCAGAACGTTGTCTTTGGTGTCGTCGGCATACGCGAAGTCAATTCTCGGAGTGATAATCAGCGGGAAATTTCTGTCGCCATAGTAAGGCGTGTACCACCACGTATAGGACATCGAGCCGAACGCTTTTTGCGACAACGATTCATAGTCCTTTTCCTGCAACGTGGAGGTTCCCTCGCCGGCTTGGTCCGAGGCGAGGCCTGAAATCCGGGAATAAGCGTTGTCGGGGCGGTCGGTGTCACGTCTGTAGTTATAGCCTGCGGCCAGATAGATATTGTCGTTATAGCCGGGAATGGCTATGGTTGTCGAGCCGGTAACGTCAATCTTCAGCCAGTCGGTCTTGCCCGCAGATGTGTTTCCGACCCGGCTGAGCATGTTGCGGAGAAACGACGTCGAACCGCCGAAGAGCGAGTCCAGGGCCTCGCCCCGATAACTTTCGGTCAGCGGTCGGTCAAATGAGGCGCGACGCGAAGTGCGCTCATAATCGTTTCTCATATAGTCGACCGAGGGTTTGAGTTGCGCATATACATGCTTGCCGCTCCAGCTCCACTGGTGGAACGACAGCAAGTGGAATTTATGCTCCCGGCTCCGATAGAAAGAACGGCCATAGACATCGCCGGCCTCATAATAGTTGACGGTGCTCTGTTTTGTCTGAACGTCGGGGTCTTCGCCCGTCAGCATGACATTGCCCGAGAACCGGAAATCGTGTTTGGTCCACAAATAGTCGATGCCCCCCATTTTCAGGTCCATATCGCCGTCTTGTTGCCAACCGCCGCCCCAGCCGCCGCCGGTATTGCCCGACTCGGTTTCATTGACATTGTTGAAATTGGCATATGCGGCCAGACGCATATTGTCGGCATAACCCATGCCGAAAGCCTTGCCGAGATAGCGGCCATGAGTGCCGTAGCCGCCCTCAACGTTTCCCAGACCGCCGTAGGAATATTCCTTTTTAAGAATCACGTCCATCACTATATGCTCGGGGTCACTTTTGCGCTTGCCGCCGCGAAGATAAGCGTCGCGCGCCTCGCGGTCATATACTTTGATGTTTTTCACGGTATACGACGGCAGGTTCCTGAGGGCGACTTTAGCGTTGCCGGAGAAGAAATCCTCGCCGTTAACCAACAGACTCTCCACGAATTTACCGTTCACGCTTATGCGGCCGTCTTTCAACTCCGTTCCCGGAAGCTGCGCAACCAGGGCATCGAGCATCGACCCCTCGGCCAGTTCAAAAGCGCCGGCATCGTAAACGATCGTATCCCCATGCATAACCATTTTTACACGTGTTGCCGTAACCGTTACCTCGTTTAATTGTTTGCGGCGCATTTGAGTCATGAAAATTGTCCCGAGACCGATATATCCGATTCTGCCTGTCCTGATGAACGGCTTAACAAACGGAAAGTAGCCGTCTTTTTCCACCACTAAGTTATAATGGCCGTCAGGTACGGTTATAAAAACCTTGTATGTACTTTGTCCAACACTAATGACACTATCTACCGCCACACTGTCATCGACATCCGAAGTTATACTGAATTCAAGGTCTGTCAAAGGATTATAGGTTGCATCATCCATAACGCCAAAAACCAAAACGTTAACTTTCCGGTTTTCCTTTGCGAATATCTGCGGCGTCGCAAACAAGAACAGCAAAACTAAAACTATATAACGGAACGGAGACATATGTAAATTCATGTATAAAAATGTTCAAATAGGTGAGGAAGTTGCAGAACATAACCATGCTTTTTACAACACCCTCACCATAGTTAATTAGAATCCGATAAGTAAATTGGCGCTTGACGAAGTCGGGGTCGGCGACGGCTTCACTCCATCGCAATTATTTATCGTGCATTCATTGACGCAAATGGGGTTGGGACATTCTCCATTGGTACATGATGGGTTGACGCAGTTTTTATTGCGGCACGTGGGGTTAGTGCATACGACGTTGTTCCCGGAGATATCGCCTGCGGAACTTAATGAAATAGAGCCAAATCCTCCTTGAAGGTTTCCTTCTTGTGTGGTGGTCAACGGTACATAGTCCGACTCCACCATCTGAGCGAGATTTTTTTTGAGTCTCATCTTGTAAGGGTGTTAATGTTAATACTGTTGTTATGATTGTTTGCTGCAAACTTTCGAAATATTAAGCAGATAGCGTATACGTTTTTCAATTAAACAGTCAACCTGACTCTGATCGTAAGACTTGATACAACCGAATATATTAGCTGCATCTAACTTTTGCTGGCTACAACCTCCATGACAAATGGGATAAGCCCGGCAAGTATGACACGCCTCGTTACCCCATTTTAAGGATGTTCGCAATGCGGCTTTCTCATTTTTTAAGATATTCCCTTCGGGCGTCAGAATTCCCTCGGCCCTGTCGGGAGTAAAGTCTCTGGCCGTACAGTGGAAAATATTTCCGTCATAGTTTACAACTACATGGTTATTACTATCGGCATAGCAACGGTATTTAATCATGCCCTTTTCTCCGGATACGTTAAATCCTTTATCGGAAAAAGCCTTTTTAACGCGCTCCATTTGTTCGGTAAATTGTTCAGAGGCCCCATTATCTTGCCATACTTGTTGCAAATCTATGTTTATGGATTCTTTATGTGCATCGCAAGATACGGCCAAATCATCAACCAAATCCAAAAAAGAATCGATATTGTCCGTTGTATAGTTCAGCCGCAATGTAATCGAAACGTTTTGCAGATATGCAACTTTACTAATATTGGATAAAATCAGGTCATAGCTGCCTGACCCGCTTGCCGTGTATCGGGTCTTGTTATGAAATGCTCGGTTGCCATCCATTGTAATTTGTAAATGTACCGGGATACCGATCTCATTTAGAAAATCGATAATTTTAGGGGTCAATAATGATGCGTTTGTAACGAATCCGACGGATAATTCTTTCCCGAACTTATTACACTGAGCAAGCGCATACTCAATCAACGGACGGACAATCTTCGTATATTTCATCAGCGGTTCACCTCCGAAGAACGATAAACGCAAGTGTTTCAACTCCTTGTTGGCGACTTTTGCATCAACCAGTCGGAAGAGGCTGTTTAAGACATCATCAGTCATTGACCTTTTCGCTTCGTGCTTTTCATAACAATACCAGCACCTCATATTGCAATCCAATGTCGGATTGATGGTGATAGTAAAGTTTGTCGGGTCATTGTCTTCTATATTCCATTTGTCAATACAGATTTTGAACTCATCCGCCATATCTTCTACAATAAATTTCTTATCTGAAAGAAATTTATAAAATTGAGGATGGTGTTGACGAATTTCATCAATCGTATGTTGGTTATACATGTCTGACAAGCTCGGGTCAAGCAATGCCATTTCATCCGATAGCGTGTTGTAAAGAATTGCATTGCCCTCTGTGAATGACAGGTGATTATAAATACTCTTTTTCATGATATATAGAAATTGATTGTTGTCCCTAAAACTCCGTTGAGGGAGTAATCCCGATATTTAGGGTTGGAAGGAATTGCTTTTGAAATATCAATAACCTCATTAAGATTCGGACATAATATCGTCCAATCGGAGGAACCTCGCTTGCTGAGTTGTAGCGCAAAGTTGAATGTTCTCCAGTCGGCAGTCTGATTTATTACAATCGGAATTGTTTTGGTTAACTCATCTATGAACTCAGTATTAAAACAATCATTAAGATTATGCCGTTTGTTGTAACCGAATCGAGCAACGACATAAGCATAAATGCCACCCAATCCGGAACTTAGTGATAACTCGGTTATTCGGGAAGGTGAGCAAACACTTATTTGCCTGTCTACTTGACTCAATTCGGAAGCTATGTCATCTTCTACCAATCCATGTTCGGCGGCAAGTATCAGTAGCCATCCGAATCCGGTTAAACCGGTTGAAAAGAATATGTCGCTGCACTTCGGCAGCTCATCGGTTATCTGATCCCATAGCTCTGTCGCTCTTGTTTCTACATTTAACAAAGTATTATTTGACTTCATATGTGCCAACAAACAAACCAAAGCCGCCATTTTGGGAGCTATTCCAATAATTTGCTTTGCGCTTGACGGATTAAGTATTTCTGATATAACGGAGGTCACATCATCACTTCCTGTTGTTTGATTCGTCACATCATCCTTAGCACATGAAGAGTTCAGCAATTTGATGGCTTCATAGCTCATTGCATTCCAGGCACTGAAATAAGTTCTCAAACCGGCGATTTCATCCTTAAACAACACGATTCTTTCAAATGTGTTGAAATAAGCCTGTTTGTTCAACTTCCATGCCACAGCATGGGCAAAACAACGATCAGACGTTGGGAATAAGGTGTCGGCAATAAGCAGGTAATTATAAATGTGTTGTGACAGTTGAACACTATACGGGAATGCTTTGCGGTATATATGACCAATAGTCAAATCCGGAAGCAGGTAACAACCTCCACCCTCTTTCCATGCTTTTATACTAATGAAAACTTCCTCACATCCATAGTGTTGCAATCCTCTCATTCCGGCTATTTTATTCCAATATGCTTTGGATGAGGCATATCCGGCACCTAAGACGCATGGTATGGCCATGGTTGAACCGGCGTTGGATGTTGAAATTCTGTTGTTCCATGTTATCCCCGGAACATAAGAGTCCGTCTTGAATGACATATATGCGCCATGTGCGGTTTTAACGAATGGTGACGCCTTTACCACTCCATTAGTATCTTTCTCCAACGCCCGCGTTTGGCAACACAGTAATCTGTTTGGATTAACCGTTAACTCAGTGATAATCTTTTGCGCCCAATCTGAAGAATAAAACCGCATATGCGCGTCCAAAATGAGAAAAAACGGTGTTTGAACTAAACTTACACCTTTTTCCTTTGACATTGCAGCCCCTATACGATAGTCGTTTGTTATATAATTAACATTCAGGTCGGAGAGTGCGGTTGCATAATCGTAATCCTTGTCGGAGTTATCATTGATGACAATGATGTCCACCGATGTACCGACTGTTGTCCGAATACTTTCGACCGTATTCCGAACCTCCTCTTTCTCGTTTAGGAAAGGTATTACTATCGTCAGTTTATTACGTGATACAGGAATTTCCTTGCGCTTATTGAACTCATTATGCGTCAAAAATGAATGGTATCTGATAGCTTGCTCTCTGATAATGCTTCCTTTGTGCCTTTGTTCGTCATTCTTAATTTCCGATATCTGATGCTCATGGCGTCTATAGTATCCAAATATTTGCTCCGAATTATAAAAGCAGAGTCCATCTATAAGCAACTCCACCCACAGTTTATAGTCCTCTGCGAACGCATAATCGGGATGATATAACATGTGTTTTCTTGCAGCAATAGATGATGCTCGAATAAATGCAGTTGGATGAGCCAAACAACACCCTTCTGCCATTTCACATAACGTAATATAGCCTTTGGTAATACAATACGTCAGACCCAATAGATCTCCTTTTGCAGAGATCAGCTCTATTCTGCCAAACATAATGTCAATATCCATATGTTGTTCCATATAAGAATACTGTGTTTGGAGTCTGTTTTCCGCCATAATGTCGTCCGCATCCATACGAGCTATATATTTTCCCTCTGCTGCGATAACGCATTTATTAAGAGAGTCGATATAGTCGTGTGTATTGAGTATCAGTTTTATTCTGGGATCTGCATAGCTCTTGACTATTGATACACTATCATCTGTAGAGCCATCGTCAACGATTATTAGCTCAAAATCTCCGAAACTTTGGTTCAGGATGCTATCAATGCACGCCCGAATATATCGGGACGCATTATGCATAGACATACAAACTGATACTTTAGGGGATCCCATAGTGTTTGTCCAATATTTATAATACTCCAATATAGATTCCCACATAAGGAATTTGGATTTCTATCTCGGCGGAATCATATTCTCCTATATATATACCTTGATGCAGTTCGTTTACAGTCGTGCTTATCACAGTATCATATACAGTTACGATGCAGTTAGTATCTTCACCGGCAATGCTGAGCATATCACACGAAAACATCCCTTTAGAATAATAACCGAAAAATGTCGGAGCATTTAACGCCGGAGACCTGCGTCGGTCTTGTGTTGCGGTTTTAAAGTAAAGCGCAACTGTCGCTTCGTCCGCTTTTACCGGTTCGCCAGATACATGTGTTCCCGCATTTAATGAGAGGGAACAAATTGCACTCAATAATAACAAGAAAATTGGTTTCATGATATAAAGATTTTGGTTAGATTTACAACCGCAAAGTTAGTAATATAAAAACAAATGATGCGAAAAAGGGCACAAAATCTATATACCGCTCGCCGCCTGTAAGTAACCATCCGAACAAAGCCGACTTTTATAAGGTGTTTTTGATTGCGAACTTTGC
>CAZKOF010000039.1:0-18159 GCA_964554335.1 uncultured Bacteroides sp. | reverse complement strand
ATGGCAGAGATCGGCTGGGATATTACGTAACTTCAATGAAAGTTATAGGTTAATGACAAACTTTGCCGGAATCGGGGCAATGACAAACAGCAACGACGACATTGCAGTAACAGCAAATCCCGAGAACGCTTCCTCTCCCAAAAAACTCAAACTCAAAGTTGCCATCGGCAGATTCTCTAACGAGACAGAATATGGCAAAGGGTTGTTTTATGACAAGAAGAATGACCCAATGGGAAAACAAGCGCTTGATTTGCTTTCAACCAAATTAGGAGCTGCTGACAAGTTCATTTTGCTTGAGAGGAACGACTTGGCAGCGCTTATCGAAGAAGCAAACCGAAATGGTAGTTCCGCATGTCAGGCTATCGGAGCAGACTACGTGATTATTGGCTCCATTACGGAATTCGGACGTAAGACTACAAGTCAGACAAACGTTTTCACCGCAACTAAAACCCAACAGGTCGAGGCTGCAGTGTCTGTTCGTCTGGTAGACGTCACTACGGGTCAGATAATTTTCAGCGATGAAGCCAAAGGCTCAGCCGAGATGACATCTAAATCAACTGCATTAGGAACAGGTGGACATGCAGGATTCGATGCTACGCTCAGTGATAAGGCCATAGGCGGCGCGATTGATCAACTTGTAGAAAATATTATTAACAAACTGGCAGACAAGAAATGGAAATCATACATCCTGTCATATGATAAGGACGGAATCATAATTGCCGGAGGCGCGTTGCAGGGACTCGCCGAGGGCGTGCATCTGTCGATTATGACAAAAGGTAAACAAGTGAAGAACCCCCAGACCGGTATGTCCATAGAACTCCCGGGTAAGGAGGTTGGAGTCATAGAGGTTATATCCTCAGTTGGCGACACTCCAGAGACCGAAATATCGTTCGTTAAACTTATCAGGGGCGAGATTGATGCTAACTCACTCGATAAATATACAGTTCAAGAACAATAAATTTGACAAACACATGAAATTAAAAAGCTTAATCACTATTGCAGGGCTCGTCGGAATCATTTCTCTGTCATCATGCAAAACAGGTAATTTCAGCACTGTCAGCGGTCAGGACGACAAGGCATACATCTACTTTGCCTCTGACGGCAAACTTGCAGGCAAAGAAGTCATTGTAGATATTGACGGCAAGACGCATTTTGACTATAAAGTATTGAAGCTTAAGAATGATAAAGTCAAGCCTAATTCGCACGCACAATCGGTTGCTCCGGGGCGCCATTCCGTTAAAGTCAGCCACGCAGGCAAGCAGATTTATAACAGCGAAATATTTCTTTCAACACAAACGTCTAAAATAATCAATTTATGAAACGTTTCCTTATCTACTCATTTGGAGTGCTTGGGCTGATGCTCGCGTCATGCACATCCACTTCCCAGCTTTATGCCTGGCACAACTACGAGAAAACATCGTATGACTACACGAAGAATCCCAACGAAAAAACAGAACAAAAGTTGTTGGAGTCATATCAGAAAATGATTAACCGCCCAACAGGAGCGCGCAAGGTTGTCGCTCCGGGGGTGTATGCCGAATTGGGTTATCTGCAAATGCAAATGGGTCAGAAAGATGCCGCCGTGCAAAACTTCAAGCAGGAGATTGAACTATATCCCGAATCTACTCTTTTCATTACCAAAATTATTAAATCGATTAAAGAATGAAAGCTCATCATATCATACTAATGTCAGTTGTTTTGCTGACAATGGCATCCTGCTCTCCTAAAGTTACTCGTTCCGCACAATATCCCAAGATGTATGAAGAAAAGCCAACAACCATTTTGGTAATGCCGCCAATCAATAATACGACTAACGCAGAAGCAAAAGATTACTTCTACAGTTCGTTAGCCATGCCGCTTAATAACAAGGGATATTATGTTGTCTCGACCTTTATGGCGCTTAACCTGCTTAAACAAGAAAGTGCATACGATAGCGAACTTTTTGTTGATGGTTCTCTTGAACCGTTCAAGAACGTGTTCGGTGCTGATGCCGTGCTTTTTACAACGATAAATAAATGGGAGAAAAAAGCTGCTCTAAGCTACATAAATGTTGACATCAAATATACACTCAAGTCGGCACATACCGGCGAGATTCTATGGGAGCGTGAAGGAGATGTCAAAGTCAGCTTCTCATCAGGGAATAACAACGGCCTGCTTGGCATGGCTCTCGATATGCTCCAAACTGCAATGACAGACCACGTTGTCGTAGCCCGTCGGTGCAACAATTTCATATTACAGGATATGCCCGAGGGTAAATATAGCCCTAATTTTGGCAATGATGGTAATATGCCGGCCGGTAAAGCAAAAATCACCGGTTCGGTAAAAAAATGATATCTTATTACCAAATCAAGCCTGAAGTTGTTAAAATTCTAATCTTAAAGGGCCGCGTCAGCTGCGACACTATGTTCTTGCAGCTGACGCGGCTCTTTATAAGATGGATTATGGTTCGGGAGTGTCAGCCGGCGAGGGCTTCGTTGATTTTCGCTTCGAGGTCGGCTGCCTGATGCAGGCCCGATGCGCGCCATTTCAGGTCGCCGTTTTTGAAAATCATCAGAGTGGGCACAGATTGCACGCGATAGCGGTTTGCGAGGTCGGGGTTGCGGTCGATGTCAATCTTGATGATGTTGGCTTTGTCGCCGATTTTTTTCTTTAGTTCTTCAAGAATGGGACCCTGCATTTTGCAGGGGCCGCACCATGTTGCGTGGAAGTCCACGAGTACGGGGATTTCGCTTGAAATCAGTTTTGCAAATTCTTCCATGTGTTTTGTTCGGCTTGGTACCGATTTTTTGGGGTTTATGGTTTCTGTCGGTGTTATAACGTTTGGGTTGTGCCGAAGGTTTATCGTATATAACAAGGACGCTCCGCGGCGGGGAGCGTCCCTGTTAGATGTGATGTGCAATAATGAATTATTCTTCGCGGATGGGGTGATACTGCACGAATGCTTCCATGGCTTCATATTCGGCCAGACCGAGCGAACTGTAGAGCTGTGCGGTTGCACGGTTGCGGTCTTCGGCGCGCTGCCAAAAGAGGCGGTCGTCGTCGCCCAGGAAAGGGGCGTTCTCCATCTGGCTCTGGTGTTTGAGAATGGAGTTGCGCTTGAAGCGGAGCTCTTCGGGCGAGATGGGCACGGCCATTTCTATGTGGTCAATCTCCCATTCTGCCCAGGCGCCGCGATACATCCAGATGCGGCAGTCTTTCATCCACTCTTCGTCTTTGCATTCGTCAATGACGGCGAGAACGGCGTCAGTGCATACGCGATGGGTGCCGTGGGGGTCGGCAAGGTCGCCGGCGACGAAAATCTGATGGGGCTTCACCGAGGTGATGAGTTCGCGCACAATGGCGATGTCTTTTTCGGTGAGGTCTCCCTTTTTGATGGCGCCGGTTTCATAGAAGGGGAGGCGTAGGAAGTGAACGTTTTCGGGTTTCACGCCAATCCACTTGCATGCGGTGCGTGCCTCGGCCTGACGAATCATGGTCTTGATGGTGCGGATATCTTCCGAGTCTATGTCGCCGTTCTGCTTGTTGGTGACGAATTCGTTGATTTCCTTGCTCTTGGCTTTGAAGTTGTCGTTGTCGAAGCCGAAGAGTGGAGCGATGTAGTCATTAAGCATGATGTAGCGCATCATGTCTTCGTCGCCCACAGCGATGTTGCCCGAGGTTTCGTAGGCGACGTGAACGTCGTGGCCCTGATCAACGAGGCGCTTCAGGGTTCCGCCCATGGAGATGACGTCGTCGTCGGGGTGGGGTGAGAACACGATTACGCGCTTGGGATAGGGGGTTGCGCGCTCCGGACGGTAGGTGTCGTCGGCGTTGGGTTTGCCGCCGGGCCAGCCGGTAATCGTGTGCTGCAGTTCGTTGAACACTTTGATGTTCACATTGTAGCCGCTGCCGAAGATTGCGAGGAGTTCGCCGAGGCCGTGGTCGTTATAATCCTGATTGGTTAGCTTCAGAATCGGTTTGCCGGTTTGCTGGCAAAGCCATACGATTGCGCGGCGGATGAGCTTGTCGTTCCATTCGCAGTTGGTTACGAGCCAGGGGTGGGAAATGCGCGTCAGGCCTTCGGCGGCGTTGATGTCGAGAACGAGGGTCGTGCGGCTATGGGTTTGCAGCAGCGAGGCGGGAACGTTGGGGGTCACGGGCCCTTCAACGGTCTTGCCGACGATTTCAGCGCGGTTTTCGCCCCAAGCCATTGCGATGATGCGGCGCGAGCTGAGAATGTCGTGCATGCCGAGGGTCAGGGCCGTTGTGGGGGCGTGCTCTACCTTATAGGCATTGGTGGCGTTCTGGCGTTGTTCGGCGCTGAGGAGCACGAGGCGGCTGATGCTGGAGGCGGTTGCTCCGGGTTCGTTCAGGCCGAGGGCGCCGTGGGGGCCGATCTGACAGAGGCAGAGGTCGAGGCCGCCGGCGTTTTCAATCTGTGTCTGATAGTCACGACACATTGCGCCGACCTGCTGGCGGGGGCATGAAGTATTGAATGAGTGAACGTTCTTGGGGTCGATATCGACGAGGTCGATGAAGCTTTTCTTGAGAGCGGCGAAGGTGCTGGCAACGTCGGCAGCTCCTTCGGAATAGAAATCGCAGAGGTTAAAAACAATGGTGTTCTTGAAGCTGACCTTGCCGGCTTTGTAGAGCTCGACCAGGGCGGCATATACTCCGGTTACACTGTTGCCGGCGCCGATTGCCATAACGAATTTCCTGCGCTTGGCTTCTGCACGTTCAAGAGCGTGGATAACGTGCTCGGCGATACCTTCCGCGCCCTCATTTGAGGACTCGTAGATACGCGTATCGATTTTCTCTTCGCGGGTCATGGCCGCGAGCTCGATTTCATCTTCGGGGGCGTAGTAGCGGCTCGGGATGCTGTCGAGTTTGATTTTAGAGCTAAGGTTAGTTCTCATACCTATAAGTTGACAGAATTTGGGGTTTTTCTTAGCTGCAAAGATACACAAAATCTAAAACCTCTGCAAATTTTTCTGCATTTATAAATGACCTGCGTGCGTGAAAAAATATTAAAATATCAACCAGCTCCGATTTATGGTTAAAAATTATAAAATCATCGCTCGTTTTTGACCGGATGCGATCAGAAAGGCGTGGGGTTGTCGCTGCCCGAAATGTCGGCGGTTCCGCCGCCGAGGGGCGACGGGGAGCGCATGCCCAACGGGTCGTCGTTGTTCATGTCGGTGTTCATAGCTGACTCCGACGAGGTCTGGTCATAGGCGATGTCAACGTCGTTCCAGTTCTCGAAGCGTGCATACTGGCCGCGGAAACGCAGTTCCACGTCGCCCACCGAGCCGCTTCGGTGTTTGGCAATGATGAACTCGGCGAGTCCGCGGAGCTCGGGCGACTCATCGCGCGCGGCGCCGTGGAGGTAATATTCCGGTCGGTGAATGAAGCAGACAATGTCGGCATCCTGCTCGATGGCTCCCGATTCTCGGAGATCACTGAGCTGCGGGCGTTTGTCTTCAGAACGCGACTCTACCGAACGGTTTAGCTGCGAGAGGGCAACAATCGGGATGTTTAGCTCCTTGGCCAGCTCTTTTAGCGAACGCGAAATCATTGACACTTCCTGTTCGCGCGAGCCGAATTTCATGCCCGATGCATTCATCAGCTGGAGGTAGTCGATAACGATGAACTGTACGCCCTTCTCGCGCACGAGCCGGCGCGCTTTTGTGCGCAGTTCGAGAATCGACAGGCCGGGTGAGTCGTCGATATATATCGGTGCGGACTGGAGAGTGCCGATGCGCGAGAGCAATTGGTTCCATTCTCGGTCGGTCAGACGTCCTGATTTGATTTTTTCGCCTTCAATTTCGCAAACGTTCTGAATCAGACGATTCACGAGCTGCAGACGCGACATCTCGAGCGAGAAAATGGCAACTTTCGTGTTGAATTCAACCGCCATGTTCTTACACATCGAGAGCACCATCGCAGTCTTACCCATTGCCGGACGTGCGGCAATGATGATGAGGTCCGAGTTTTGCCAGCCCGATGTTATCTTGTCGAGCTTGGGGTAGCCGGTCGCGAGGCCCGAGATGCCGCTTTCGCGTGTTGCGGCAATCTGGATGGTGTTGATGGCGTCGGCAATCAAAGTGTCGATTTGAACCACCTCCTTTTTGACATTGCGCTGGCTGAGTTCAAAGAGTTGTCCCTCCGAGTTCTGGAGCACGTCGTCGATATCGTTTGTCGGGTCAAGGGCCTTTGAGGCTACCTCCGTGCCGAACGAAATGAGTTCGCGTGCAAGATATTGCTGGGCGATAATGCGGGCGTGATATTCAATATTCGCCGCCGATGCCACCCTCGAAGTCAGTTCGGCTATGAATGCCGGACCGCCTACTTCGTCAATCGTGTTGTTGTTTCGCAGCTGCTCGGTGACCGTCAGCATGTCGACGGGCATCTGCTGGACGCCGAGGGTCTGAATCGCTTCGTATATCTTGCGATTTACCGGCTCATAGAATGAATCGGGCTTCAGAATGTCGCAAACCGTTGCGTAGGCGTCTTTTTCGAGCATCAGGGCGCCGAGCACGGCCTCTTCGATGTCCTTGTCGTGGGGGGGAATGCGTCCAGCCGGGTCGGCGTCAGGCTGATGCCTGGGTTTGTTGCGGTTATTGTCAAAGGGTGGCATTGCCGGGTGCGTATTTTGATCTTATAAGTGTCTGCTTGTTGTTGACATACTCGTCGGTTGGTGTTGCCTGAAGTCCGGTGTTGCGCTCATATGCCCGAGCAATCTGCAGGCCGATGTATTGCACGGTGTTGCCGGGGGCGTTGAGGTTAATCAGCGTAGCAGCCGGCGCCGGGCGCAGCAGTTTGTTGATTATATCGGGGTCGGCGGAGTAGAGGAGTTTCTCTTCTATCAGTTGCTGCCAGATTCTCTGCTCGTTGTCACGGCACCACCGATATTCCTCGTCTGCCATTCCGAGCACGAGCGCTTCAGAGGTCGCTTCGGGGAGCATTTTCAGCGCCGTGTTGTGGACGGCGCCGGTAAAGAGCATTGCAGTCAGCAGGGTTGGCCGTTCAGCGGTCGTTGACTTGTAGCGGTCATAGATGAATTCTTCAACGACGTCGACCGGAAGGCGCCGCAGCGTTTTGAGCCGCCGCACGTATTCCGGGAAGCCTGTATAGGCGGCATTGTCGGGCCCGAGATAGTGGTTCAGTCCGATGAATATGATGCTATCGCTGACAACCACCGGTTGGCGATAGGGGTTGATAACGCCGACGAGGCTGATGTCTTCGCCCTTGAAGGCTTCCGAAAGGACTGACTCCACCGAGTCGAGGGGCGGCAGTTGGTCGTTGACAAGCTGCCGGAACGCTTCGTCGCGTGCGGGAGCGGACTTGAGGATGTCGTCATACCATAGCTTCCGCAGCTCTGTCAGCGAATCGGCCGGCGCGAGGTCGAGCCGCGTGATTTTCATCGGTTCTCGCCCAGAGCACGATGCCAAAAGAAGCATTAGCAGTGGCAAAATAGTATGTTTTAGTGGCATTTTGGGGGATTTGTTGAAAAATTCTGCCGCAAAGATAGCATGAACCACCCGAAAAATCACTAATTTTGCCATTGTTTTTTTCAACAAGTTATGAAAACCCTGCTTAAAGCATTACTCATATTGCTGGTATTCGCGCTGCCTGTCGGTCTCACGGCTAAGGGCGCGGAGAGCGTTCACACCATTATTCTTGACCCCGGACACGGCGGCAGGGACTATGGCGCCGTCGGCAAACTGACTAACGAGAAGACAATCAATCTCAATGTTGCCCTCGAGGTCAGACGGCTGCTGAAGGATAACAAGTTGTTCAACATCGTCATGACGCGCGACGACGACACGTTCATCCCCCTTCAGGAGCGAGCCAATATTGCCAACCGCAATCATGGCGACCTCTTTATCAGCATCCATGTCAACTCGGTGGCCAAGAGCAACAAGAACCGCCTCAACATAGCCGGCGCCTCGGTCTATACTCTCGGCCTGCACCGCACGGCGGCCAACTTCGAGGTTGCAAAACGCGAGAACGCCGTCATGGAGCTTGAAAAAGATTACACTACCAAATATCAGGGCTTTGATCCGAACTCGACCGAGAGCTACATAATGTTTGAGCTAAGTCAGAACAAACACCTCGACCAGAGCATCAGCTTTGCAGTCCTGACCGTGTCGCAGCTTGTTGCCAATGCCGGGCGCCGCAACCGAGGAGTACTACAGGCCGGTTTCTGGGTGCTCCACGCTTCGGCGATGCCTTCCGTTCTCATCGAGCTCGATTTTATTTGCAATCCTACCTCCGAAAAATTCATGAATAGCAAGGAGGGAGTGCGCAAAATGGCGCGCAGCATCGCCAATGCGGTGCTGCAATATTTCGGTCATAATTCCGATGTCGATACACCGAAAACACCTGTTCCCGCCTCCGGGCCCGCTCAGGAAATGCCGGCTCCGGAGGTGCGTGAACCTGTGTCGCTCTCCAAGACCAAAGTCGAAGCAAAGGCCGAGGAGCCGCGGGTTGACCCCTGTCCCGAGGAGACAGTCCCGGCGGAGGTTATCAACGACGAAAAGCCGGCGAAGGTTGTCAAGGCCGACGCCATTACTTTCCGCATTCAGATTCTTGCCGCATCGAAATCGCTGCCTGCCGGCTCGCGTGAGTTCAAAGGACTCGACGGGATTGAAGAATACTTCCAGGGAGGACTGTTTAAGTACACCGTCGGCGGAGATTTTGAAACCGAGGCTGAGGCTGAGAAGTATGCCGAAAAGAATATACGTCCGAATTTTCCTCAGGCTTTTATTATAAAATGGCAAAACGGAAAACGAATAAATTAAAACGATAAAATGCAAAATTCACGTAAACTGATTATGATAGGAGTGTCAGCCGTGGTGGCCCTCGCAATCCTGTTTTTCGGAATCAACTATCTAAAGGGAATAAACCTCTTTCATTCTTCAAACTACTACTTCGCGGTCTATGAAAACGTTGCCGGCCTGACGGTTTCAGCTCCCGTTCATGCCAACGGCTTCAAGGTCGGTCAGGTCCGCGAGATGAAGTATCTCTATAATGATCCCGGCCATGTGCAAATCGAGCTGGCGCTTGACGGCAATCTGAAAATTACCCGCGGAACCGTGGCTATTCTCGGCACGGATCTTCTCGGCACGGCGACAATCACCCTCGAGATTCCAAAGACTTCGGACTATCTGCCCAAAGGTTCCACGCTCGAATCGAAAGTCGCCTCCGGCCTTATGGATAACCTCAGCGGTGACCTCATGCCCGGCATTAGCGGTGTGTTGCCCAAAATCGACTCTCTGCTGGTTGCAGTGACCAATGTTGTTACCGACCCATCGCTTGCTTCCGCAATCAAACGGCTCGATGCCATTACGGCCGACCTCAGCACGATGTCGTCCAATATTGCGAAAGCAACCGGGCCGCTGCCGGGAGTGGTTAATGACGCCGCCGTTGTGGCCGCTAACCTCAATACGATGTCTGCGCGTCTCGACACGCTTTCGACCACACTACAGGGTCTGCCGTTGAACGAAACCATGACCAACGTCGAGGCCATAACTCTCAATCTGAAGCAGATTACCGACAAACTCCAGTCCTCGGACTCCTCGCTCGGAATGCTTGTCAATGACCCCGGACTCTACGAGAGCCTCAACCACACTGTCGCGAGCCTCGATTCGCTCATTGTCGATATCAAGAAGCAACCCAAGCGATATCTGAAGTTCAGCGTTTTCTAATTTATACTAAGTCTAAATTCGGGGCTTTTGGTGAAACATCGCGCCGAAAGCCCCGATTGTTTTAGAATAGAATGGGTTTAGACGAGTAGGTCTGTAGGTGTTCCACGTTTCCTGTTTTTTAAGTCGCAGAAATTCAGGATTTTAGCATGTGTAGAAAACTATTATTTATAATTGATTGAAAATCAGCATAGTTGAAACTTTGTCAAAAAACCAAAAAAAAAGTCGTTTTTTTTTCAATAAAAATCTTGCGTACTTTGTAAGCGTTAACAACGCCACATTCTTTCCCCATGATGGACCTTACCCCAAAAGAGAAATGGGAGAAGTGTCGCCGGATGTTTCGCGACAATCTCTCACAGGAGCAGTTCGACAGTTGGTTTGCGCCGGCTTCGTTCATCTCCTTTGTCGACGGTACGCTGCGTATCGCCGTGCCCTCGCCGTTTTTCAAGGAACAACTCGAAGCGAACTACCTTTCGCTTATCAGCAAAGTGTTGCGCCATGTCTATGGCAACGGGGTCAAGCTCTTTTATCATTATCAGGTTGTTAAGGGGCAGCAGGACACGAATGTGGCGGAGTCCAGCTCAAAACCCTCGGCAGCGGTAGGCAACCGCGCACACGCCGCCAATCCTTTCCTTTTGCGCGGCGAGGAGGAATTCGATTCGCAGCTCAACCCCCGCTATAATTTCGAGAACTACTGTACCGGCGAGTGCAACCTGCTGGCCGATACTATCGGCCGGGCAATCGCCAAGAACCCCTCGAAGCAGACCTATAACCCGTTGTTCGTGTTCGGCCCTCCGGGTGTTGGAAAAACTCATCTTGCCCAGGCAATAGGCATCGGTGTCAAGGAGACTTCGCCGCGTTCGCGCGTATTATATGTTACGGCGCGCCTCTTCGAGAGCCAGTATACCGCAGCCAATGCCAGAGGCAAAATCAATGACTTTATTGCATTTTATCAGGGAATCGACACTCTGATTATCGATGATATTCAGGATTTTATCGGCAAGCCCGGAACGCAGCGCACATTCTTTCATATTTTCAACCACCTCCATCTAAATTCCAAGCAGTTGATAATGACGTCAGACGTGCGTCCGTCGGAGATGGACAACATGGAAGAGCGCCTGTTGTCGCGTTTCAAGTGGGGCGTGACCTGCGAGCTTTTCCGCCCTGACTACGAAATGCGAGTTAAAGTTCTGCGCCATAAGGCTGAAACCGAGGGCATCAGTCTTCCCGACGATGTACTTGAGTATATTGCCGAGAACGTCACCAAGAGCTTTCGCGAAATCGAGGGCGTGATGGTTTCGCTGCTGACCCATGCGGCCATGCAGAACCGCGACCTCAATATCGAGCTTGCCCGCGAGGTGGTTGCCAACAGCGTCAAGATTCGCCGCCACACGGTCAACTTCGAAATGATTGCCGAGCAGGTGTGCAGCTACTATAATCTGCCGACCGACGAACTTTTCACCCGCAGCCGCAAGCGCGAAATCAACGACGCCCGCCAGCTGGTCATGTACATGACCAAGAAGCACACTTCGTTGCCGCTGACCGGCATAGGCGCACGCCTGAGCCGCAGCCATGCAACGGTTCTCCATGCCGTAAGCAACATCGAGAACCGTTTGGCAACCGAGACGCAACTGCGCATGGATCTTGCCGCTATCGAGGAAGCTCTGTCGCCCCGCGGATGATTATCCGGGGTCTGATGGTGCCCGGTGAATGTTCTGCAGCGCTTCGCTATCGGTTACCCGGCAGCCCCGGAGGGCATAATATAGCATGTAGAGTTCACACAACAGGGCGATAGACCAGGTCCATTGCCAGGAGCCGAGCGCATCGGCCATGACGCCCTGGAGCACCGGAAACACCGCGCCGCCGAAAACTCCCGTCATGAAGACTCCGCTTGCGCGCGAAGTGTATTTTTTCAGTCCTGCAACGGCCAGGGTAAAGATGCAACCCCACATGACCGAGTGGCAGAGCCCTACGCTCACGAGCACCCACAGATTGTCGGCAATCATTGTGACTACAATCATGGCGGACGCAATTACTGTCGTTACGGTCAGCAATGGGCGGGGCTTGACGTTGTTGAAGCAACTGAAAATCAATCGGCCAACCATCATTCCACCCCAATAGAGCGTTGCGAGCAAGGCGGGGATGCCGAGATTAAGACCGCCGACAATGATATTGTCGGCACCGAAGAAGGTAAGGTGAGAGCCGTTTTCAATCTGTTGCATCGCGTGGAGGTTCACGTTCACGCCGATTGCAACCTCCGTGCCGACATAAAAGAAGATGGCGATTACCCCGAGGGCCAGATGACGGAAAGACCATACGCTGCGGGGCAGTTTTTCGTCGGCTCCGGTGCGCGTGTCGTTGAGTTCGGGTAGATTCATGCGGGAGCTGACAATGGTTACGAGAGCTATGGCTCCTGCAATTATCAGAAACGGTGTCATGAGGTTGTCGGCGGTGACAGATTCAAACGCTACACCGGCGAATATAATGCCTGAAACGAAGAAGGGGGCTATGGTCGTGCCCACGGAGTTGATGCCGCAGACAATGTTCATGCGTTGCACTGCGCCGGTTCCCGGCAGATCATATGCCGCGACATAGGGGTTGATGACAACCTGGAGCATGGCGGCCGAGGTGCCCATCAGGAAGGAGCCTGTGAGAAAGACGAAGTAGCCGAGGGGTATGAAGTCGCTGCCGATGGCAACGGCGACATTACCGAAATGGGTAACTACCCACGATGACATGCTATAGAGGAGCAGTCCGCCGATCATGATTGCCAGTGCCCTGACCATGGTGGCCCGGTAACCGTGGCGGTTAATCCACCGGCCGGCAGTGCCGCTATTGACGAGGTAGCCGAGAAAGAAGAAGAAGGAAATCAGGGTGGTCAGCGTGTTGCGCAGCTCATTGGCTCCGGAGAGGAACGCAACTTTCATCGGACCTTGAAATTGACCGTTGACGGTGGTCAGGAATCCTACGATGAAATAGATAAACGTCAGGACCACGAAAGGCCCTAACGTATATCGTGAGGTTAGGTTGGAAGCCATGGCGCGTGTCAGATTATGGTTTCGAGTGTTGCCATAGCGCCGTTGCGCTCAATGGCGTCGACCATTGTCAGGTATTGTTGTTTGAAACGGTCTGACTCATCGAGCCGGGCTTCAGCAAAGGCCGATAGTCTCAGAAAGTCAATCGGGTTGTTGCTTTCAATCAAGGCGCTATCTTCGGGACTCATCCACGGTTCGGCGATTTCGAAGTCCCGGCCGTGGTCGTCGCGATGATATTTGAGGTAATGGCGGTAGGCGGCAATGAGATATGTTACCCTGGCAAGGTCTTTGTCGTCGCGTATCATCTTGGCGAGATTGGGGACTACGTAGACCGGGAACTTTGACAGTCCGTCGTAACACAGTCGGGCAATCTGGTCGCTGACGGTGCGGTTGCCGAAGCGCTCAATGAGCGTCTGCTTGTAGACTGTCAGGTCGGTATTGCCGGGAGCGTCAACGTAGGGTGTGATGTCGATGTCCATGAAGTCGCGCACGAACTTTTCGATACGGGCATCGTGCATGGCGTCGTCGACTTTGCGGAACCCTGCGAGCAACGATGGGTAGGATAGCAGGGTGTGGGATGCGTTGAGCAGGCTGAGCTTCATGTTCTCATAGGCGGTGACGTCATCGGTGAATTCAACTCCGACCTTTTCCCATTTCGGGCGTCCGGCGGCAAATTTGTCTTCAATTACCCATTGGATAAAGTCTTCGCAATAGACCGGAGCTTTATCGTTGGTTGAGTTTCGCGTGTTCAGGCGTTCGACGTCGGCCGGAAGAGTCGCGGGGGTAATGCGGTCTACCATGCTGTTGGGGAACGTGACGTTCTCGCGGGCCCATGCGGCGATTGTCGGGTCTTGGGCCTGCATGAATGTCATGAAGGCTTTACGCGCCGTGTTGCCGTTGTGTTGGAGGTTGTCGCAGGTCAGGATGGTTAGAGGCCCGTGCATTGCGTCGCGACGGCGACGAAGCCCTTCGGCAACAAAGCCGAATACTGTTGTCGGCGCGGTGATGTCTGTAAGGTCATGTTTGACGGCTTTATTCGTCAGGTCAAACTCGCCGGTTTCTCTGTCGATGTTATATCCGCCTTCGGTGATTGTCAGCGACACGATACGTGTGTCGGCATCGGCAATCTTGTCGATAATGGCCTGGGCGTCCCCGTTGGCCCACATGACGTCGGTCAGCGAACCGATTTCCTCGCACGTGTCGTTGCCGTCGCGTCCGCAGATTGTCAGCGTGTAGAGGCACTGTTGGTCCTTCAGGGCGTAGTAGAGGCGGCCGTCGCCCGGCAGGAGCATCGCCCCGGTGATTGCCCAGGTGCGTTGGCTCGGGTCCTTTTCGATCAGGGCGTTGGTGTACCATTCCTCGTGGGCGCGATGAAAGTTGCCTACGCCGATATGAAGAATTCCCGACCGCAGATCCTCGCGGTCGAAGGTGCATTTCTTGATGTTATTTTTCACAGTAAAGACATGATGTTGGCTTATACATCACGTCTTTACAACACTCATTGACCGCTACATGTTCAGGCCGCCGCAGTCACATAATCCAATGTCGAAAACACTGGCCAAGCCTCCAGGGAATTTATTCCTTATGAGGAAGTTGCTATTTGTGTTTGATCTTTTCAACGGTTTGCAGATAGCTTGCCGTTATCACACCGGAGGGCAACGCAATGATTGCCACGCCGACGAGTGATGACAACATGCTGATTACCTTGCCGATGTCGTTATGCGGATATACGTCTCCGTAACCGACTGTTGTTAATGCTGACGTTGCCCAATACAGGGCATCGAAAAAGTTCTCGAACTTATCATCGACAGTAAACATGAGCATGGCTGTCAGAATGATGTAAAAAACTGCGAGTGTTAAAACCGACAATAGCACTGAGCGTTGCTCTTTCAGCACATGCATCAGGATTGACAGTTCCTTAGAGTATCGTCCTAACTTTAGCAGTCTGAATATTTTGAACAGGCGGGTTATTCGGAACAGGTGGAAAGCCTCGTTGATGACCGAGAATGTAGGCAATATGGACAACAAGTCAATAATTGCCATTGGGGCAATCGGGTATAATATAAAGCTTACCCATTTTTTCCTCATTTTGTAATCTGCGGTTATCCATCTGAGAATATAATCCAAGATGAAAAGACTTACGCAGCCGTATTCAAGTGCTGCAAACAGAGGCGTGTATTGGCGGAACGCCAATGGCACGAGACTAACCACAATGGCAACAAGCTGCAAGTAGTCATAGATGCGACTGACTCGAGAACTGTTGTGCTTGTGCGGAGTGACGATGAAATAGATACGATGACGCAAGCCTGCCATAATGAGAGTGTTTGATTATCCTACAAAACAAGAAGAGCATGTGTGATGCCGCTCTTTCGACAAAGGTACGATTTTTTTTTGAAATGCAGTCATGTCTCAATAATTTTTCGTGTGTTTCAGCTACATCGTGTCCCGGGTACAAGCATAACCAAAGCCGCGGCCAAGCATATCACCATAGACATGCAGACTATTGTCCGGTTAGTTTAACTCGGAAACAATGTCTGCAATCTTGGTTATTTGACTGTAATGAGTATTGTGGGCTTCAGATTCGGCACCCGGTATCGCACCGATTTACCACCCAAACGGACCTCCTCCGCCGGGACCTCCACCGAACCCGTCACCGGGACCTCCACCGAAACCATTGCCGCTACTGCCGACAATAGTTACGATGCTGCTTGAAGTGAAAGTCCCTACCTGCGAACCGTCTGACCATGTCCCGCCTGCGTACCATCCGTTCCAAGAGTTTGTAAAGTCGGAGAGTGTTCCTCCGGAAGAAACTGTATAGGATGCTCCCGAGGTGATGTCGGGCGTGCTGAAGAAGAATGCCGTGCCGCTCATAGTGCGCGGAAATGCGAATGTGAGGATTGGTGCGCCATTGCTGTTCAGCACACAGATCTTCGCACTCTTGGTGGCTGACACTCCGTTATATACTACCGATCGTTGAGTGCTTGATGAGGAAGGATTAGCCTGCAAGGTTCCACCCATGCCGATGACCGTGCCGCCGTTAATCTTGAAATTGTTGCTGTTGTCGCAGTCTATGCCGCTCTCCGGCGCGGATGTCCCCACGCCGATGACCAGCCCTCCGGAGATGACCATTGTGCCGTTAGAATCGATTCCGTCGTTGTTGCTCGCGTAGGCATAGACTTTTCCGCCGCTGATGTTTATGGCCGAGGAGGCATTTATGGCATCGTCATAGGCATACGAGAAGACCTCCCCGCCGGTGATGGTAAGTCTCGCCTTGCTTTCCAACCCCTCGGAACCGTCACTAACTCCCGTCACAGAGATGTTCAGCTTCCCATCACTTACGGTGATGTCTTCGTCGGCCTTCACTCCCTTGGGTGAGGAGGTCAGGATTGATGAGTAGTAGAACCTGCCGCCCGTTGTCGTCACGGTGGTCTCTCCGCCCGAAATGCGGATTTCCCCGTCGGCGTTTATTCCCTTGCCGCCTGTGCCTGTGCTCTTCAGGGTATGCGTACCCCCGGAGATGATGACATCGCCGTCAGTTTTGATGCCGGCCGCCGATGAGGTGTCATTCTCGTCGGCATCGTAGGTTGCTGCTCCGGATGTGTTCAGCTGAAGTTTTCCACCTGCAATCTCGGCGTCCAAATCTGTCTTGATGCCCTTGCCCGCTGTGGAGGACACGTTGGCATACAACAGGCCTCCGGCCATGTACACGCCGATTCCGTCATCCTCATCGCCCTTGGCATGGATGGCATTCTTCGCCGCTTTTGTCACGGCGATTGTGACGCCCGGGCGCATGTAGAAGTATCCGTCGGTGACGATGCCGTGCTTGTAATTACTTTCTACCGCCAATACGCCCGAACCGCTGAAAATCAGGTTGCCCTCACTGAAGAAACATCCCTTGCGATCCTCGCTCGCCGAACTTCCCCCATTGAGATAACAGGGTTCCTCCGAGTAGGACGCGGCATCTGTCAGGCGATTGGTGGTGCCTTCAGTCAGATGTACGAAAGCGCGTTTCTTGCACTGGTCGTTGATAGCCGGACCTTTGCTGCACGTCAGTTCTACACCGGAAAGTGTGAGCTTGAATTTCTTCTCGCCGTAAATTTTTAATTGTCCGTCACCGCTCTTCCCGGTAATCACAATTTCCACGTTTTTCACGGAATTGGTAAGCATGTCGATGGTGACATAGGCACCGTCAGTGTAATATTTCACTGATGAGTCTGAGGTTGTCACTGTGGCGGAACTTCCCGAGTAGGAAACCGTTACGGTCACCGCGCTATTCCCGCCGAATTCGTTGGCTTCCCAATAAATATCTTCGTCCGTCCCCACAATGTCCAATGCCGCATCATCGGCTGTCTGACCATCCCAGGCTGATATTGTGGAATCGAAATCCGGTGCATCGCCGTCGTCACTGCTAATGCCGCCACCGGGCAAATCTTCGGGGAATTGCCCCCATTCTTCAATGCCGGGATCCTCTGAGCAAGAAGAGAATACCGGCTCGACAACAATTGTGAGAGCTATTGCTATAAGTGTTTTATATATATTTGTCATTGTATGTTATATTTATCTATATGATATGTCCGTCCTCAGTGAAGAGCCTTCCCTCTACGTTTCCGAAGATATCTTCTGCCATCCCGAACTTCATTTCAGTCGATGTACAAAAGCTTTGTGTTATGCACGCAGGAGAGGTATGATAGCGCACATTACGCAGGTAACAACTCATTGCTCAGTTGTTTTAGGCAGTTTCATTAACTGATCTACCGTATTGGCGTTATCGTCGCCATTGTAATATACTTTCAGCATGGCCGTGTCGTGCAGGAAATCCATCGCCCCGACTTCGACCCTTACGATTGTGAGTCCGGTACGTCGCTGCAGGTCCTCGATCATTTCAGCTCTGCGATTAGGCAAGACGAGGTCGATGCGATCGTAAAGTATCAGTTTGCAGGATATGTGGCTGAGCCACCGATTCTCCTCGGATAGTCGAATGAACACGATGAAGATCAGGTTCGTGACAAGTAGTTCGGCATAACTTAGCGTCACGGACAACGCATTAATGACCGAGATAGCAATGAGCACGAACAGATAGGTCATCTCTCGCACGGGCATGGATTCTGTACGGTAGCGTATGATACCGAAGATGGCGAAAAGCCCCAATGCGAACCCGATTTTCAGTTTGACACCACCCAACAGAAAAATCAGGAAGAAGACACTCACGCTGATGAGCGTGAAAGTGAAGTAATAATCCCTGCGCCTGCTTTTTGGGTAGTACGAAAAATGGATAATGCTCCACGTAACAAGGGTATTGAACGCAAATCGCAGCACAAGCTGCCATGTGTCCGCCATATCAATCAAAGGCGTATCCAAAAATTCCAGTTCTTCCATACTCAATTTTTAGGTAGGTTCTATTAATTGGTTTATCAGCGCGTAATGCAGAACCCCAAAAG
>CAZKOF010000038.1:0-18311 GCA_964554335.1 uncultured Bacteroides sp. | reverse complement strand
TGCAAATTTATCGATTCTATTTCACTTTCGGTTTGCCGCTGCAAATCTAAGGTAAGTGCAAAAATATAAAAAATCTCCCAATCCGACAAATTTCCCGCTTTTTTCGTAACTTTGCCGCCGAAAATGATTTCGATACGGAACTTATCGGTGGAATTCAGCGCTAAGACGCTGCTCGACAATATCAGTTACGTCATTAACCGGCGTGACCGCATTGCTCTGGTCGGTAAGAACGGCGCCGGCAAGTCAACGATGCTTAAGATTATTGCCGGGCTCCGGCGTCCGACGTCCGGGAGTGTCGATATGCCTTCGGACGTTACGGTCGGCTATCTGCCGCAGCATATGACCACGGAAGACACCTGCTCGGTCGTTGAGGAGGCGCGCAAGGCTTTCGGACATCTGAAGGAGATGCAGGAGCGCCTCGACTCGCTCAATGCCGAACTGGCTGAGCGCACCGACTATGAGAGCGAGGGCTATGCCGAGCTCATCGAGCGGGTGTCGAACCTTACCGAGCGGTTGGCCATGGAAGACGGCTCCGGCGGCGAGGCCGAGATTGAGAAAACCCTCATAGGCCTCGGCTTCACGCGCGGCGACTTCGACCGTCCGACGTGTGAGTTCTCCGGCGGTTGGCGCATGCGCATCGAGTTGGCGAAGATTCTTCTGCAGCGTCCCGACGTTCTGCTCCTCGACGAGCCTACGAACCATCTTGACATAGAGTCTATACAGTGGCTCGAGAATTTCCTCGTGTCGAAAGCCGGAGCGGTAGTGCTGGTCAGCCATGACCGCGCGTTTATCGACAATGTCACTAACCGCACTATCGAAATCTCGCTCGGGAAAATATACGACTACAATGTCAATTACTCGAAATATGTAGAGCTCCACCGCGAACGCATTGAGCAGCAGATGCGGGCCTATCAGAACCAACAGAAGCAAATTGCCGACACGGAGGAGTTCATTGAGCGTTTCCGCTATAAGGCAACGAAGGCCGTTCAGGTGCAGAGCCGCATGAAGCAACTCGCAAAAATAGAGCGCATAGAGGTCGATGAGGTCGACACCTCGCGCCTGAACCTGCGCTTTCCGCCGGCGCCGCGCTCGGGCGACTATCCCGTGATTGCCGATGCCGTCGGCAAACGCTATGGCGACCATCAGGTATTCAGCGACGCGACGTTTACGATCAAACGCGGTGAAAAAGTTGCCTTTGTCGGAAAGAACGGCGAGGGCAAATCAACGTTGGTGAAGTGTATAATGCACGAGATTCCTTTCGACGGCACACTGAAAATCGGCCATAACGTTAAAATCGGCTACTTCGCCCAAAATCAGGCGCAGCTGCTCGACGAGGATGTCACCGTGTTCGACACCATAGACCGCGTGGCCGTCGGCGATATCCGCACAAAAATCCGCGACATTCTCGGTGCTTTCATGTTCGGCGGCGAGGCCTCCGACAAGAAAGTGAAAGTTCTCAGCGGTGGCGAAAAGACCCGTCTGGCAATGATTCGACTGCTGCTCGAGCCGGTTAATCTGCTGATTCTCGACGAGCCTACGAATCATCTCGACATGGCTACGAAAGACATTCTCAAACAGGCGATTAAGGACTTCGACGGCACGGTAATCGTGGTCAGCCACGACCGCGAGTTCCTCGACGGACTCGTTGAAAAGGTCTATGAATTCGGCGGTGGAAAGGTGCGCGAGTGTCTCGGCGGAATCTATGAATTCCTCGAAAAGAAAAAGCTCGCGTCGCTTCAGGAGCTCGAGCGATCTAAGACCCCGGCTCCCGACAAGTCAGATAAATCGGACAAGCCCCTCAGGAAGCTGACATACGAAGAGAAAAAAGAACGCGACCGCGTGCTCAACCGCGAGCAGAAGCGGGTAAAGGAGGCCGAGGCCGATATTGCCGCTCTCGAGGCTGAAATCGCGGTCCTCGAGACCGAACTCGCGTCGGGCAACCCGGTGGCTTCTGACGCCTATGATCGCCACGCCATTCTCGGCAAGAAACTTGAAAACGCAATGAGCGTCTGGGAGCTGGCCTCCATGGAGCTCGACGAACTAAAAGAACGATATAATTAACATCATGGATACAATCATTTCACTACTCTCACCCGGGAATACATCGCTGGCCGCGACGCTGGTGCTTTACTCCTTTGTTGTCGCCGCGGGTATCTATCTCGGCAAGTTGCGTGTCGGCGGTGTTTCGCTCGGCGTCACGTTCGTCCTTTTCGTCGGTATCGTCATGGGCCATTTCGGCTATGTCGTTGATTCCGAAGTCTTGAAGTTTATCCGCGAGTTCGGCCTGATTCTCTTTGTCTTCGCGATAGGTCTGCAGGTCGGTCCGGCGTTCTTCTCGTCGTTTAAGAAGGGAGGCGTCACTCTCAATATGCTCGCGGTCGGAATCGTGGTGCTCAATGTCGGCATTGCAACGGCTATCTATCTCCTGAACAAAGACTTTACATCGCCGGCAGCGATTGTCGGCGTCATGAGCGGTGCGGTCACCAATACTCCCGGACTTGCCGCCGCCCAACAGGCTGCACCCGATGCCGCCGACACCATGGCCATGGGCTACGCCGCGGCATATCCGCTCGGTGTGCTCGGTATTATCGGGGCGATGCTGATTTTGAAGAAGTGTTTCCGTGTTGACGTCAATACCGAAATCAAGAAACTCGATGACGAAGCCGCCTCCGAACAACATGCGCCCGCAAAGGTCAGCTTCGAGGTGACAAACGAGCGCATCAACGGCATGACCCTGCGTCAACTCCATGATGTCATTCATTGCGACTTTGTGATTTCGCGCTTGCTCAATGCCTATAACGAGGTCCTTATCCCGACCTCGAAGACTCAGATACATGTCGGCGACAAGGTGAAAGTAATCATGTCGGCGACGGATGAAGTTTCCTTCTCCGCCCTGCTCGGCCCGCAGATAGATATGGAGTGGGAAGATACCCCCTCGCAGGTTGTCAGCCGACGCATCGTGCTGACTCAGCCGAAATATAACGGCATTACCCTCGGCCAGCTCCACCTCCACAGTGCCTATCAACTTAACGCCACGCGAGTAAACCGCGGCGGCGTTGACCTGCTCGCATCCGCCGGCCTGCGCCTGCAGATGGGCGACCGAATTACCGTTGTCGGCGCTCTCAACGATATTGAACGCCTGGCCGACAAACTCGGCAACTCCCTGCGCCGACTCAACGAGCCGAACCTCATCACGATTTTTGTAGGCATACTGCTCGGCATCATTCTCGGCTCCATAGATCTGGGTTGGGGCATGAAGCTCGGCCTCGCCGGCGGCCCGCTGATTGTTGCCATCCTGCTTTCTCGCTTCGGCTACAAGGCCAAGTTAGTGACCTACACCTCGTCGTCGGCGTTGATGTTGATGCGCGAGCTCGGCATCTGTCTCTTTCTCGCATCTGTCGGTATCGCCGCCGGCCAGAATTTCGTTGCGACAACGTTTAACCTCACCGGTATGTGGTGGGTAATCTGGGGTTTCATCATCACGTTCATTCCGTTGATTATTATCGGAGTGATTGCCCGCAAAGTCTACAAAATCAACTTCCTCCACATCATGGGTCTTATGTCAGGCTCCTATACTGACCCGCCGGCGCTGGCCTACGCTTCGGGTTCGTCGCAGAGCGATGCTCCCGCTGTGGCATACTCCACAGTATACCCGCTGACAATGTTCCTCCGCGTGGTGGCCGCCCAGATTCTCGTGTTGGCTTTCATGTAGTGGATTAACTAAATTTAACAATTCGGGGGGGGGTATTTTGTGGATATTTGTTTAATTTTGCACTTAAATAAGCAATTAAACCAAATAAATCACAAACCATGAGAAAAGCTTTACCCCTTTTTATTGCAGCAGCGTTCAGCTCGTTCTCAGTACGGGCTGCCGTTGTTGTAGATGATGCCGCCACAGAGTATTGGCATGGCCTCAACGGCAAGTATATCACTATTACCGGGTCTCGTCCGGTCTCCAACGGGGCATATGACATGTCCTCTGACATTCCGGTCATAGGGCGTTCGGTGGTCGATAATGGAAACGAGGATAATAACCTGAGAATGCTCACCGGCTACACCGAGCCTAACCGTTACTGGTTTGTTGAATATTATGAGACCAATAACGGCGTTATTCTCAAGAACGCGATAACCGACAAGTATATCGGCACGATGGGTGTTTCTCCTATTCTGCTCCATGACGAAGAAACGTCGGCCGGAATTGTCAGGATGTTCGTTCAGGTGCAGGGAACGGAGAGCATTGCGACGCAATATATAATCACGACCACAATGGTGAACTCGGCGGTTAATCCCGCGTATAATGAAGAAACCTCTTCATATGACAACGCGGGGGCCAGCGACAATAACAAGGTCTGGCTATTCTGCGCTAACACCAACTCGGATATTGCGAGCTTTTTCGCCGCTCCGAACAATAACAGTCATTGGGACGTCGAGTCATTTACTGCCGATGAGGCCCTGGCCGATTATGCCGAAAGCTGCCTGAAGGGTCGTTTCACGACTATATCAGACGATGCCGTTGCCGAATACGCCAAGCAGTTGGTTGCCAACCTGTCGGCCTCCGCCGTGACATTTGCGCAGAAGGCTGCCGAGATCAAGACAAACGTCGAGGCGTTGGTTTACAATTTCGCCCCAACGGAAACTTCAGTGTGGGCCGGCAAGTATATCGTGATTTCCGGAACCGGAGGTAACAATGTCGGTCGCATGATGTTCGATTCCGCCGAACTGACGAACCTGTCGGTCAAGCGTGACATCGAGGGCCTGAACAAGTATTGGATTGCCGAGTCCGACGCCCTTTATAGCGGCGCATACCTGAAAAACGCTGCTACCGGACGCTATATCGGAACGGTTGGCAAACTCAATAACACGGTCATTCCGATGCAGACCGAAAAAACAGAGCAGGCCGGTGTGGTGATGATGTATCTGCGCAATGGCGAGCAGTTCGTGACCACCACCAAGATTCGCGATGGAGAGAACCTCGTTAATAATCCCAACATCAACCATACTGAAGGCCTTTTCTTCGGTTTTGCCAATTTTGGCACCGATGCGAATGTCGACAACCAGACGAAGCTATGGATGTACTGCACCGATGGTTCCACGACTGACACGGAAGCTTATTCCGTTAAAAACTACGGCAATGGAAACGCAAACGGTTATTGGGAAGTCAGCGTGCTGACTGAAACGGAGGTGCTCAAAGAGTTGGCCGTCGAGTGTATCGAAAAGCAACACGAATGGCTGACCGACGAGGCCGAGATTGACTATTGGGCCGGTTTGGTCTCCTCTGCGGCCGCCGCTCTGCCTGAGAAAACCCTTGCCGAGAAATATGAATATGTTCTCAGTGAAACCTCCTCGAAACGCTATCTGGCTTCCGAACTCAACGGCAAGCAGCTGATTATCGGTTCGCTGGATAACAATAGCGATGACGGTATCTATCTGCGTCGCATCGCCAACAGTAACGGCGCGCTCTCTCTTCTTGCAAACGCCGATCGCGAGGCGTCCGTATGGACCGCTACCTACGATGAGACTGAAGATGGCGTCCTGCTTTCAAACAACAATAAGTACATTGCCCGTATGCCTGTTTCCGGCGATTTCAGCCTGACGGATAATGCTGACGAAGTCGGTTACTATCGCCTTTATAAGCTTGACGGACAGTATGCTCTGACGTGCACGAAGAACACTGACGGCTCTGCCGTGAGCACGATTGGCCGATTTGGAGCAGGCAATAGCGAAGGCGGCTATTGGATGCAGGGTAAGTCTACGGGTGTGATTACCCGCTGGGGCTCGAATCCTGCGTCGTCACGTTGGCAGTTTACCGAGCTTGATGACGTTGTGCTGACCGACGCTGAGGTCGCTCCGAGCGTGACTTTGTCGGTGACCGACGACAATCAGTACGTCTTGACAATCGCGCATGTCGACGGCCTGGCCAAACATCACGCGCTGCTCTATGAACCCTCTCAGCTGATTACGATTAGCGCCGTCGCTTCTGAAACCGAAGCCGATGTTCGTGCCGCGCAGGCTGATGATGGTGTTGTGCTTTCTGTTGCTCCCGGCAGCATCGACGTTACCGAAGATGGCACATTGACCTACTCCATCGATACCCGATTTGAGGCCGGTACATATGTCGTGAATATCCCTGCCGGACTCTTCCGCGTTGGTGAAAATCAGAAATCCAAAGAGGTACAGTCGCAATTCACTGTTAAGGATGACGGCACTCTCGCCATTGTTGAAATCGAGTCGAAATCCGCTCCCGAAACGGTCTATGACCTCAGCGGTCGACGTCTTTCCGCACCGGTGAAGGGCATTAACATCATCAACGGTCGCAAAGTGCTTGTCAAATAAGAAAACCGACACACGTAACGATATGATGTGGGAGGACCGGCATAATGTCGGCCCTCTCTTTTATGGATGTTTTCCCCCGGTAATAAACAAAAAAAACAAAAAAAGCGTAGAATTACTTGACAAAGGGGCCTGAATTTTCGTAACTTTGCAATTAAGTATGAATTCGCGAAAAGGTTTTTCGTCGCTGAGCGTTCAGTTGACGGCCACGGTTTCCGTGGCCCTTGTCTTGCTGCTTCTTGGCATGGTTGCGACTCTGGCCATGACAGCGCGCCGGATCACCACCGACATTAAGGAGCATATGGGATTCGACGTGGTGCTCAAGGAGCAATCCACCCTCGATGATGTCAACCGCTTCAAGCAGTTGCTGAGCGAGGCCCCCTATGTGGCGTCGTTCCGTTACTTCTCGCCCGAGGAGGCCAATGCTACCTGGCATGAGGAGATGGGCGAGAACCTCACCGAGCTGCTTGACGTGAACCCTTTTTTGCCTGAATTCGAGGTGAACGTAAAGGCCGAATATGCCGTTGCCGACTCGTTGGACAAGATTATGCTGCCGATGGCCGGGATGGATGTCGTTGAAGAGGTCAACGGCCACACCGAGGTCGTTGACAGTGTCAACCGCAATCTCTCGACCGTGATGTTCATTCTCGCTATTGCCGTTTTTACCCTGCTGCCGATCAGCTTCGTGCTGATTAACAACACCGTGCGCCTGACGATATTTTCGCGCCGCTTCCTGATTCATACAATGAAACTCGTCGGGGCTTCGCGAGGGTTCATCCGCCGGCCTTTCCTGCTGAGCAACATGCTTCAGGGACTGATTGCCGGCGTCGTGGCGTCAGGCATCCTTACGGGGCTATATTTCTATCTCTGGAGCCTCGACGCGTCGCTCCGTGCCATTGCCGACCCGACGACGCTCATCGCGGTCTGTGTCGGTCTGCTCCTTGCCGGCCCGTTGCTCTGTCTTGCCGCAGCGATGTGGGCAACCCAACGCTACCTCACTCTCAACTACGACGACCTTTTTTAACAACATATGGCAACAAACTCCAAAAAGAAAAATTCCCAGCTCTCGCCTGAGGCTCCGACTGAATTCCCTTTGGTGAAGACCAATTTTATATTGATGGCCTGCGCCGGTGCGGCAATCGTCATCGGTTTTCTGCTGATGCTCGGACCGAGCACCACGGTTGCCGGCTTCGAACCCGACATCTTTTCGACGCGACGCATCGTTGTCGGTCCGGCAATCTCTTTCCTCGGATTTCTATTCATGGCATTTGCAATAATTTATCGTCCTAAAAAATAATGGATTGGATTGATACCCTCATTCTCGGAATCGTTCAGGGCCTGACGGAGTATCTTCCGGTGAGCTCCAGCGGTCATCTTGAAATTTTCCGCCAAATTCTCGGTCAGGATCTCGAGGGAGGCATGGCTCTGGAATTTGATTTGATGCTCCATGTCGCAACGGTTCTGAGCACCATCGTAATCCTCCGGCATGAATTTTGGCCGTTGCTGAAGTCGTTCGTGACGTTCAAGCGCGACGACAACTTCTTCTATGTCTGCAAGATTTTGGTTTCTTGCATTCCCGTGGCTATCGTGGGCTTCACCCTCGAACCGCTGGTCGAATCTTTTTTTGAAGGGAATTTGACGATTGTCGGCATCTGCCTGTTGGTAACCGCCGCGTTGCTCTGTTTTGCCTATTTTACCCGCACCCGCGAGGCGCTGCGCAATCCCGGCGCACCTCAGGGCCGCGAAATCACCTGGACCGACGCATTCGTTATCGGCTGCAGTCAGGCGATTGCCGTGCTTCCCGGACTCTCGCGCTCCGGCACGACCATTGCCACCGGCATCCTCCTCGGCGACAACCGCGAGAAAGTTGCCCGTTTCAGCTTCTTCATGGTCATTATTCCGATTTTGGGCAAAGGGCTCCTCGACCTCAAAGATATTCTCTTTCCCGATGCCGCTGAGGCTGCTGCAAATGCCGCCAATGCCGTGGCAATCAGCCCCGGGGCTATGATTGTCGGCTTCCTCGCGTCGTTCATTGTGGGTTGCCTCGCATGCAAGTGGATGCTTAATATCGTTAAACAGGGTAAACTCGTCTGGTTTGCAGTTTATTGCGCTGCCGCCGGACTGCTCTGCATTCTCTGGTAATGGATTTTTTGAGCGGGCAAATACTGAAGGTCGATAAACCTTTGGGCTGGACATCGTTTGACGTTGTCAAGCGCATTCGCGGCGTGTTGACGCGGCGCCACGGTGCCAAGCGCTTCAAAGTCGGCCATGCCGGAACCCTCGACCCGCTGGCAACGGGAGTCATGCTAATCTGCACCGGAAAGGCAACCAAACAGATAGATTCTCTTCAGGCCGGCGAGAAAGAGTATGTCGCCGACGTCAGATTAGGCGCGACCACGCCGAGCTTCGACCTCGAGAAACCGATTGACGCCACCTATCCGACCTCTCATCTGTCGGTCGCGGCGGTCGAGACCGCTCTCGGGCGTTTCCGAGGTCTGATAATGCAGGTCCCTCCGGTTTTCTCGGCCGTGAAGGTCGACGGAAAGCGGGCCTACAAGATGGCACGCCGCGGAGAGGCTCCCGAGCTGAAAGCAAAGCCGATTGTCATACGTGAACTCGAATTGCTCCGCTACGACCCGCAGACAACAACCGCCCGATTGCGTATTGTCTGCAGCCGGGGAACGTATATCCGCTCCCTGGCCCGCGACCTCGGCGAGGCGCTCGAGTGTGGCGGACACCTGACCTCGTTGCGCCGCACGCGCGTCGGCAATGTCTCTATCTACGATTGCGCCGAAGCCATGACCCTGATCGACAATTTGAAAACAATAGATATAGAAATACCCGAAGAATTTCAGAATAACTACTCAAAGCAATGAAACTGAGCCAATTTAACTTCGATCTCCCGTCGGAGCTCATCGCCCAATATCCCCGGGCCGAACGCGACGAAGCCCGCCTGATGGTGCTCCATAGCAAGACGGGAAAAATCGAACACCGCATCTTTAAGGATATTCTCGAATACTTTGGCGACGGAGACGTCATGGTTTTCAACGACACGAAAGTTTTTCCCGCCAAGCTCTATGGCAACAAGGAGCGGACGAATGCGAAAATCGAAGTGTTCCTGCTGCGCGAACTCAATGCCGAACATAAGCTTTGGGACGTTCTTGTTGAGCCTGCTCGCAAAATCCGCATCGGCAATAAACTCTATTTCGGTGAGGACGAGAGCCTCGTTGCCGAAGTTATTGACAATACGACCAGCCGCGGCCGCACGCTGCGATTTCTTTTCGACGGCCCACATGACGAGTTCAAAAAAGCCCTGTACGCCCTGGGGTCGACTCCGCTGCCCGAACATATCACCCGTCGCCCCGAACCGATTGACGAGGAGATGTTTCAGACCGTCTTCGCTGCCAAAGAGGGCGCCGTCGTGGCTCCCGGTGCCGGTCTCCACTTCAGCCGCCTGCTGATGAAGCGTCTGGAACTCAAAGGAGTTGACCTCGGATTTATGACCGTGCATTCCGGACTCGGAACCTTCCGCGAAATCGACGTTGAAGACCTCTCCAAACACCGCATCGACTCGGAGGAAGTTATCGTTCCCGACGAACTCGTCGACAAGGTCAACGCGGCTAAAGACAACGACAAGCAGGTGCTCGCTGTGGGCACCTCGGTGCTCCGGGGAATGGTTGCCGGTGAGTCGATGGGCGGACACCTGAAGGCTTTTTCCGGATGGAACAACAAGTTCATAGCCCCGCCCTATGATTTTGGAGTGCCGACGAGCTTAGTGACCAATTTCCACCTTCCCGTGTCGACGATGATAATGATGGAAGCCGCGTTCGGCGGGTATGAAAGTGTCATGAAAGCCTATGAGGTCGCCATCGCCGAGAAATACCGGTTCGGAACCTATGGCGATTCTCTCCTGATTCTCTAAAAACCTATAAAACCTATAAAACACGATAATAAATATGACAAACCCTAAGACATATCTCGACCCTGCGGAAGAGAAAATGCAGATGGCAGTGGCGTTTCTCGATGAGTCACTGAGCCACATCCGTGCCGGTAAGGCCAATCCCAAACTGCTCGACGGTATCCGTGTTGATTATTACGGTTCGGCCGCCCCGATCAGCAATGTCGCCAACGTCAGCGTTCCCGACGCCCGCACAATCGTCATCACCCCCTGGGAGAAGTCGATGTTCAAGGAAATCGAGAAAGCTATCATAAACTCCGAGCTCGGCATCACTCCCGAGAATAACGGTGAGGTTATCCGTCTGGCAATTCCCCCGCTGACCGAGGAACGCCGCAAGGTCTTGGTGAAGCAGAGCAAGGGCGAGACCGAGAACGCCAAAGTCAGCGTGCGCAATGCGCGCCGCGACGCTATCGATGGCTTGAAAAAAGCCGTCAAGCAGGGCATGCCCGAAGACGTTGAGAAAGACGCCGAGGCTACCGCCCAGAAACTCCACGACAAGTATCTCAAGCAGATCGACGACCTCTTCGCCGCCAAGGAGAAGGAGATTTTGACTGTCTGATGACTCGTCTCGGAGGCATATTGCTTGCCGCGGCGCTCGGCGTTGCGGCTTTGGGCGCTCGCGCGGATTTTTCTGCTGCGGACGCCCTCGTGTCGGCCCCCGTCGAGGTGCGCGGCCCGCTGAGCGCTTCAAAGGTGGCTGACCTCGTGGAGTATGCCCACGAGGGCATGTTTGCTCACGTTGAGAAGAATGCCGCCGGCGCCGAGGCGCGCATTCTCAGCCTCGACTCGGTCAGCGCCGAGCTGCAGACGGGGCCCGGACGCGTGCTGAAATTAAATCTCCTGCCCCTGAAGGGCGACACGGTAATTGCCGTAATCGAGACCTTGACGTCGCAGGAACCCGACAGCCGCATGACCGTCTATTCGCGCGACTGGGCGCCGCTGCCCAAGTTGTGGCGTGAGCCGCAGCCCGACGAGTGGGGCAGGGTGGACCCCCTGCCGGTGTTGCTCGTCAGCTACGAATTTTCGCCTTCTGACGGAGTGCTGACGCTTACGAATAATTCCGAGGAGCGCGCGCAGATGCTCCCGCAGATGCGTTATCAGTGGACCCCGAAAGGCTTCAAACGTCTCAAGAAATGACAGGAGCCGAGCCGACATATTACTCTCTTCTTCAGCTTCAGGAGCTGCTGCGCGATTTGGTCGCGGCATGCCCCATGTCACAAAACGTCTGGATAGTCGCCGAGCTCAGCGACGTGCGCCAGAGCGGCGGCCACTGCTACATGGAACTGCTGCAGAAAGACGAGCGCACGGGGCAGACTGTGGCTAAGGCCCGTGCAACCATTTGGGCCAACCTATGGCGTCGGCTCAGCGTCGATTTTCTTGACTCGACGGGACGTCAGTTCGCATCGGGTCTGAAAGTGATGGTGCGCGTAAGTGCAGGCTATCACCCCCTCTACGGGATGAACCTCAACATCACGGCCGTGAACCCCTCGTTCACCATGGGCGAGCGCGAGCGCAAACGTCGTGAAATTCTCGAGCAGCTGAAGCGCGACGGCGTTATCGACGACAACAAGCATCTCGACTTTCCGTGTCCTGCCCTGCGCGTCGCCGTCATCTCCTCGCCGACGGCTGCCGGATATGGCGACTTCATGAACCAGCTGCTGCATAATCCGCGGCGTCTGCGCTTCGACGTCAGGCTCTTTGCTGCGACGGTCCAGGGTGAGCAGACCGCCTCGAGCGTCATTGCCCAACTCGAAGCCATCGCTGCCGAAATGGATAATTTTGACTGCGTATGCATTATCCGCGGCGGAGGAGCGGCAACCGACCTCGACGGGTTCGATGATTACCGCCTGGCTCTGAATGTCGCCCAGTTCCCCTTGCCGATAATTGTCGGCATCGGACATGAACGCGACACTACCGTGCTCGACTACATTGCCTGCCGCAGGGTGAAAACCCCGACCGCTGCTGCCGAATTCCTCATCGACCTCGGAGAGCGGGAACTCGACGGACTCCTCGCCATTGGCGGCGCGCTGCTCCAACACGTGACGGATACCCTTTCCGGCGCGCGCCAGCAGTTGGCCTACCTTTCCGGCGCGCTGCCGACGGCGCCTCTCGCCGCCATTGAGCGTGCCGACCGGCGCGTTGACAACCTCGCCGGCGCGCTTGTGCGCCTGTCGTCGGCGAGGGTGCAGAACCTGCAGGCGCGCCTCGACCGCATGGCCGATGCCATACGCAGCGCGGCGGCCGGTGCAACCCGCCATGCCGCAACGAAACTCGCCGGCTATGAGGCGCTTGCCGACGCACTGTCGCCGAAGGCAACCCTGAGGCGAGGCTTCTCGATTACCCGCGTCAACGGCGCGGCAATGACATCATCCGAAAATATTCCCGCCGGCACGTTGCTCGAAACCGAACTTGCCGACGGCAAAATCATATCAACAGTAAAATAATATGGAAACCAAGCCGGTTAAAGAATTGACCTATAGCGAGGCCGTTGCTCAGTTGGAGCAGATTCTCGCATACATGCAGAGCGACAAGTGTGACATCGACAAACTGTCGGCTTACACCCGCCGGGCTACCGAACTACTGACCGAGTGCAAGCAGCGCCTGACGGCAACAGACGAAGAATTGCGAACGATTTTGGCTCAACTCCAATGAGGAAGTTACTAAGCATATTTCTGGCATCTATAGTGCTGAGCGTATCGGCGCAGATGAGCGACCCCGTAAAATGGACCGCCGACCTCGACGTCAGCGGTGACTCCGCAACCCTTACCCTGAGCGCCGACATCGACGCCGGATGGCATCTCTATGCAACCGAGCTCCCGCCGATTGACTTCGGCCCCTCGCCGACGTCGGTCAGCTATAACTCGACTTCCGGCCTCGAACCCGTCGGGGTGCTGACGCCGTCTGTGGCGCCGATTGAGGCATATGAGGAGACGTTTGAGTCCAATGTGCGCTATTGGTCCGGCTCCGTTGTGCTGACCCAAAAGTTTGCCGTCAACGGCTCCGTGGCTCTTGCCGGCACCGTTGAATACCAGGCTTGCAACGACGTCAATTGCATCCCTCCGTCAACCTTTGAGTTCTCGTTCGGCGGCGAAACCGAAGCCGTCGTCCCGGTTACCGCGACCGGCGGCACGTTCAATCCCGCCGACCTGCAGTGGTGGACTCCCGTCGACGGTGTCAGTGCCGGCGGCGACGTTGCCGGTGCCTCGCTTTGGAGCATCTTCCTGTGGGGCTTCCTCGGCGGCTTGCTCGCACTTTTTACTCCCTGTGTGTGGCCGATGATTCCGCTGACCGTCAGCTTCTTTCTTAAAAAAAACAGCGATAAGGCAAAGTCGGTGCGCGACGCCGTAATCTATGGCGCTTCCATTATTGTCATCTATTTGGTTCTCGGCCTCGCCGTCACGCTGCTTTTCGGCGCGAGCAAGCTCAACGATTTGAGCACCAATGCCGTATTCAATCTGATATTCTTTGCCCTGCTCGTGGTCTTTGCCGTCAGCTTCTTCGGGGCTTTCGATATCAAGCTCCCCGCCCGCTGGAGCAATGCCGTTGACTCCAAAGCCGAGAATGCCACGGGGCTGCTGAGCATTTTCTTCATGGCTTTCACCCTGGCGCTTGTTTCTTTCAGCTGCACGGGTCCGATTATCGGCACTCTGCTCGTCGAGGCCGCGACGATGGGCAATATCGTCGGTCCGGCCGTCGGCATGGGAGCCTTTGCCCTGGCCCTGGCGATTCCCTTCGCGCTCTTCGCGCTCTTCCCCTCGATGCTCAAGAGCGCTCCCCGCTCGGGTGGCTGGCTCAACTCGGTGAAGGTGGTGCTCGGCTTCCTGGAACTCGCCCTGTCGCTGAAATTCCTCTCCGTCGCCGACCTGGCCTATGGCTGGCACCTGCTCGACCGAGAGGTGTTCATTAGCCTTTGGGTGGTGATTTTCGCCCTGCTCGGCCTCTATCTGCTCGGAAAGATTCGTTTTCCCCACGATTCCGCTTCGGAACACACCGGAGTCGGACGCTTTTTCCTGGCCCTCGTCTCGCTGAGCTTCTCGGTTTATCTCCTGCCGGGACTTTGGGGCGCCCCCCTGAAGGGTGTCAGCGCTTTCGTGCCCCCGCTTTTCACTCAGGATTTTGATTTATATACTCAAAACTCCGACAACGTCAAGTTTAACGACTATGAGGAGGGCATGCGCTATGCCGCCGAAAACAATATGCCCGTGCTGATGGACTTCAGCGGCTATGGCTGCGTGAACTGCCGCAAGATGGAGGGCGCCGTGTTTGACACCGACGAGATTTCCGAGATTCTCGGCAAGAACTTCGTGGTCATCGAGCTGATGGTCGACGACAAGCGCCCCCTGGCACAGCCTCTGGTTGTCGAGGAGCACGGCAAGAGAGTGACTCTCCGCACCGTCGGCGACAAGTGGAGCTTCCTCCAGCGCTATAAGTTCGCCTCGAACTCCCAGCCATATTACGTGGTGCTCGACAACGACGGCAAAGCCCTCAGCGGCTCCTACAGCTACGACGAAGACGTGGCTAAATTCAAAGCTTTCCTCGACGACGCCCTGACGGCCTACGCCCGATAATGACCAACTCCGAGCGGAAAATAATACTGAGTCTCGCCTCAGCAAAGGGGCGCCGCAGCGAGGGCGCATTCTTGGCTGAAGGCACTCGCTGCGTTGTTGACTCGTTGCCCCATTTCGCCCTGCGGTGGCTCTACTGCACCGCCGCTTGGGCCGATGAGCATCCCGCCGAGGCCGCGCGGGCTGAAATCGTTGACCGCCGCGAAATTGAACGTATCTCATGCCTGCAGTCGCCCCAGCCGGTGGTTGCGGTGTTCTCCATTCCGGAAATTCCGCCCTACGTCTACGACGGTCGGATGGCGCTGGCGCTCGACGCCGTGCAGGACCCCGGCAACCTCGGCACAATTATCCGTCTGGCCGACTGGTTCGGAATCGCCGACATTCTCGCCGGTCCCGGCACGGTCGACGCTTTCATGCCTAAAGTCGTGCAGGCAACCATGGGTGCCCTCGCGCGCGTGCGGGTCCATAAGGTCGACAACCTTGCCGACGCTCTGCGCGCAACCGCTGCGCCGGTTTTCGGCACATTCCTCGACGGCGACAATCTATACACGGCCGACATTGCCCTGAACCCGCGGCCAATCGTCGTCATGGGCAACGAAGGTAACGGCATCTCGCCCGAGGTCGCCGCCGTCGTCACCTGCCGCCTCAAAATCCCCTCATACCCTCCCGGCCGCCCGACATCCGAATCGCTCAACGTGGCCACCGCCACCTCCATCATCATCAGCGACCTCTCCCGACGAATCTACCGATATCATGACTGAAAACATCGACCACAGGCAACTCTTCGGCAATATCCGCAAACTTATTGAAGACGCTAAAAGCCGGGTTGCGCTTCAAGTCAATTCAACCATGACCATGTTATATTGGCGGATTGGCCGGACAATAAACGAACACGTGCTTGTTGGCGAGCGAGCCGACTACGGTAAGCGGGTTATTGCAAACCTGTCGAGGCAACTTCGGTTGGAATATGGCGATGCGTCGTTCTCTGAAAAACATCTTCGACAAATGACACGCTTCGCCGAGGTGTTCAATGATGAGGAGATTGTATACACACTGTGTAGACAATTAACATGGTCTCACTTCCGTATGCTGATTCCGATTGAAAACGAACTTTCGCGAAATTTCTACATTGAGCTTTGTCGGCTCGAGCATTGGAGTGTACGCACGTTACGTGCAAAGATTGACTCCATGCTTTATGAACGCACGGCCATAGCCAAGAAGCCGGATGAAGTGGTTAAAAAGGAAATCGAGCTACTTCATGACAATGGAAAGTTAACACATGATATGGTGTTTCGCGATCCTTATATTATAGATTTTCTCGGGCTGCATGGCGATTTCTCTGAGCGAGACCTGGAGTCGGCCATCGTTGCCGAACTGCAGTCATTTATCTCGGAACTTGGTACCGATTTCGCATTTCTCGCTCGACAAAAGCGCATAACAGTCGATGACGAAGATTATTATATTGACCTGCTTTTTTTTCATCGCCGATTGCGTTGTCTTGTTGCGATAGATTTGAAATTGGGAAAGTTTCAAGCGGCCTATAAAGGCCAAATGGAGCTCTATCTGCGTTGGCTTGCACGCTATGAGATGGCCGAGGGGGAGAATAAGCCCATCGGGTTGATTTTGTGTGCCGGGAAAAATGAAGAACATGTTGAACTTCTTCATCTCAATGATAGCAATATCCGCGTGGCTGATTATATTACCAAGTTGCCCGAACGGAGTTTGTTGGAACGAAAGTTGCAGCAGGCTATTGAGCGGGCAAAGAATAGATTGACTAATGGCTAAGGAAAAGTATAAAACGGCGTGGTTCTGCTCCAGTTGCGGAAATGAATCGGCCAAGTGGGAGGGCCGGTGTCCCGCCTGCGGAGAGTGGAACACTATGGTCGAGGAGCGCGTCAGTGCCGCCAAAACCGCGGCGCGTGGCGCCAAAGGCACTCTGCGCCTTACTCAGGGGCTCTCCAAACCTCAGAAAGTCAGCGAAATCGAAACGACCAACGAGGAGCGCATAACGCTGCCCTCGGGCGAACTCAACCGCGTGCTCGGCGGCGGCCTCGTTGCCGGGTCGATGGTGCTCGTCGGCGGCGAACCGGGCATCGGCAAGTCAACCCTCGTGTTGCAGAATATCCTGAGCATCCGCAAGCGCACCGTGCTCTACGTCAGCGGCGAAGAGAGCGCCATGCAGCTCAAGATGCGCGCCGACCGCATCGGGCGCCTGTCCGACAACTGCTACATCGTCACCGAAACCTCGCTCGACAACATCTTCGCCCACATCGACGCCATTCAGCCCGGCCTGCTCGTCATCGACTCCATTCAGACCATTGCCGACGACGCCCTCGAATCCTCCGCCGGCTCCGTAAGCCAGGTGCGCGAATGTGCCGCCCGGCTCCTCGCATACGCCAAACAGAGCGGCACCCCCGTCATTCTCATCGGCCACATCACCAAAGAGGGCAGCATCGCCGGCCCCAAAGTGCTCGAACACATTGTCGACGCCGTGCTCCGCTTCGAGGGCGACTCACACCAGATGTTCCGCATTCTCCGTGCAATCAAAAACCGCTTCGGCTCAACCTCCGAACTGGGAATTTATGAGATGTGTCAGCGCGGACTCCGCGAGGTCACCAACCCCGGCGAACTCCTGCTCGGAGCAGGCAATCGTGATCTCAGCGGCGCGGCAATCGGTGTGGCCATGGAGGGCATGCGCCCCTTCCTCATCGAGGTGCAGGCCCTGGTCAGCACCGCGGCCTACGGCACCCCCCAGCGCTCCGTCACCGGCTTCGACTCCAAGCGCATGAACATGCTCCTCGCCGTGCTCGAAAAGCGCGTCGGCTTCAAGTTGGCCCAGAAAGACGTCTTTCTCAACCTTGCCGGGGGCATCAAAGTCAATGATCCCTCGTTAGACCTCGCCGTCATCAGCGCCATCCTCTCGAGCAACGTCGATATGGTCATCCCCCACACGACATGCCTCACAGGCGAAGTGGGCCTCAACGGCGAAATCCGCCCCGTCGGCCGCATCGAGCAGCGCCTGACCGAAGCCGAAAAACTCGGCATGGAAACCGTCATCATCCCCGCCAACAACCTCAAAGGTATCGACACATCCTCCCGTCGCATCCGCATCGTCGAAGTCTCCCGCGTCGAAGAAGCCTTCCGCACCCTCTTCGCCTGACGGAAATATCCCCGCAATCAACGGATTGCCCTTCGCTGCTACGCAGCAATTTGCCCTGTTGAGTTCGTGGCGCGTGCGCCGCTCCGGATTCTGCGGTTTCACGCCCATTCCCCGTTGTAACTTTTCCAGACTCGGGGCCCGCTTTCTATCATCATTTATGGGAACTTCTATAAATTAAGCGCTTGTAAATTAGAAAAATAATCCGTATCTTTGCATAAAACAATCGGAACTATGTCTAACGGAAGGAAGTTTCACAAAAATATAGCGTCGGAGTCTCTCTTCGAGAATGAAATGTCAG